>NZ_JBSFJX010000090.1:0-34136 GCF_053598275.1 Streptomyces sp. NPDC001156
ACTGCGGCTTCGCGGCGAACGCCGACTGGAACGCAGCCCGGAACATCTTGCACCTGTACCGGATCGGCCTCGTGGCGATCCCGGCTGCCGGAAGGCGCAGTCGTCAGGCGCCAAAACGCGTCAAGCCCGCCGCCGCAAGGTAGGCAGGAATCTCCTTCCCGAGCTTGCGAAGGGAGGAGAGCACTTCAACGGCTTCCCGTCAGCCGGGATCCCTCCGGGGTGCGGCGATAGAGCACGGCCCGCCCGGACCGGGCGCGTGCGACGAGTCCCGCCCGGTGCAGAACGCCCAGGTGGTACGACACCGTTGCGGGACTGAGGAAATGACGTGCCGCGAGTTGCGCGGTGGAGGCCGGTCGCGCCAGCGCCGCGAGCAGCCCGGCGCGGGTGGGTCCGAGCAGCCTGGCCAGCTCGGCGGAGGAGGTCGTCGGCGCGGTGGGCCTGTCGCGCGCGGGATAGGCCACCATCGGCGGCCTCTGCCCGTCCCGCACCGGGTCCACGGACACGCCCGGCCCCGCCGCCACGAGCGACGGCACCACGACGACCAGGGGCACGGCGAGCCCCACCGTGAACCGGCTGTCGATGCGCAGCGTGCCGTCGGCCCACCGGATACCGGGGTGCAGCGAGTTGAAGAGCCGGGCCGCGCCATGCCGTGCCAGCACACCGGCGCACCGGTCGACCTCCGATTCGAGGGCGGCCTTCGCGTCCTCCCAGTGCGGGGCGAAGGCCAGGTCCCAGTAGCGCCGGAGTTCCTCCGCGGCCTGCCGTGCGACATAACCGCCGCCCCGGGCCATCGCCCGTCGTACCTCCGGCGGCAGCTCCGACCCGGCCAGGCCGCTGCGCGGGCGGCCGTCGCGCAGCGCTTCCAGCTCGCCCACGACCCGCTCGGGCGGCGTGGACCGGACCCGCTCCAGTTCCTCCTCGACGGTGGGCGCGGGCCCTGACGGATGCGGACTGAGGAAATCCGGCACATAACCGCCGCCGTCCAGGGCCAGCTCCGACAGCAGCGGCAGACCGGCACGGCGCAACACGCGCCGGGCGCGTGTGACCCAGGGATCGGCGTCCGAGCCCGGGCACACGCCCCATGGCAGCAGCGTCGCCGCGACCTCGTGCAACGGCGAGACCGCGAAGCGGGAGCGGGCCAGCCCAGCGGCGTCCACGGTGAGTTCGATCACGGCTCCCCCTCGGCTACCCCTCGCCCAAGTCCCTTTGTCCCGTGTCCCTTTGCCCCGTGTCCCTTCGAACCTGCTCGAATCGTGGCACGAAAGCTGCCCCGGGTGGCCTGCTCCGCGCAGTCTTGTGGCCGACGAGGACAAGGGGGCGCGGAGGCGCGCGAGAGCCGGGGGGATGCCGGGGATGCGGAGAACACAGCGGATCGGGAAGGCACGGGTACGCGGGATGCGCAGGCCCAGAGCGCTGGCGACGGTCGCGCTGGCCGCCGGCGCGCTGATGCTGTCGGGGACCTGCACCTCGACAGCCCAGGACCGGGCGGCCGCGGCGCCGGCCGGGGAGCACGGGGGACTCTCCGGCGTCGCGGCCTGCCCCGGGCTGGAGGGCTTCAGCTGCGGCACGCTGACTGTCCCGCTCGACCACAGCGGCGGCGTGCAGGGCCGGCTGGGCCTGCAGGTCGCGATGGCGGACAACGTGAAGGCCCCGAAGGGCGTACTGCTGTTCCTGACGGGCGGTCCGGGGCAGCCGGGTGTGCCGTTCGTGGAAGGACTGAGCAAGAAGCTGGCGCCCTTGATGAAGGACTACCGGCTCATCATGGTCGACCAGCGCGGCACCGGTGCGGGCGCGCTGCAATGCCCGCAGTTGCAGAAGGAGATGGGGTCGTCCGATCTCACGCCGCCCACCGCGGGGGCGGTGACGGACTGCGCTGCGGCCATCGGCCCCGACCGCCGTTTCTACGGTACGAACGACACGGTCGCCGACCTGGATCTGCTGCGCCGGGCGCTGGGCGTGCGGAAGATGACGCTGGACGGTGTCTCGTACGGCACGTACACCGCCGAGCGGTACGCCCTGGCGCACCCGCAGCACGTGGCCCGGATGGTGCTGGACTCGGTGGTGCCGCAGACCGGCTACGACCCGATGGACCGCGCCGCCATGCGAGCGGCGCCGCGTGTGCTGACGGAGGCATGCGCGGCGATCGACTGCCATACGGACCCGGCGGCGGATCTGGCCAAGGTGGTGGACACGTACGGCAACGGCGTCGACGTCCTGGACACCCTGACCACCTGGGAGTTCGTGGACCCGGACTACGCGGCGATGATCGACGCCCTGCACCAGGCAGCGGGCGGCGACCCCGCAGAGCTGCAGGGCCTGATCGCGGGCGTGCGGGAGGGAAGCGCGGCCACCGCGGAGGAGCTGAGCCAGGGGCTGCACGCCTCGACCCTGTGCCTGGACGGGCGCTATCCGTGGGGCAGGGCGGACACACCGGTGGCGGGGCGCCAGGAGGCGCTGGAGAAGGCGGGCGCGGACCTGACCCCGGCCGACTACGGCCCCTTCGACGCGGCCGCCGCGACGGGCCTCGGCTCGATGCTCAGCTGTCTGCACTGGCCGCGCACTCCGGTGCCGCCGCTGCCGCCGGAGCACCGTCGACTTCCGGGCGTACCGGTACTGCTGCTCGGCGGCGACCGGGATCTGTCGACGCCGCTTGAATGGCTGTACGACCAGAAGAAGCTGACGCCGCGAGCCCGGGTCGTGGTGGTGCCGGGTGCCGCGCACTCGGTGCAGAACAGGGCGGCGAGCGACAAGGGCCGCCAGGCGGTGTTCGACTTCCTCTTGAGGCGCTGACCATGGAGTGGCTCACCGCACGATCACGGGGGCGGGAGCCCGGGCACCGGCCCGGACGCGGTCGTATGAGACACACATCACCGGGCCGGTGACACCGAGAGCGGAACGCACAACGACGAGGCCCCCACCGGGGATCCGGGTGGGGGCCCCGTCTCTCCTGCCGTGCGGCCGCGCAGGACTGGGACTTCGTCCCGAAGCACGTCGGGCGGGCGCTCGACCCGCGTTCGGCGCGGCCCTCGCGGAGCGAGGGTCAGGCGGCCTGTCCGGTCGACGCCGCGGCGGCCGTCCGCGCACTGAGCACGGTCCGTCCGCGGTCCGATTCCGGGAAGCGGTCGAGCATCGCGCGCAGTTCCCCGGCACCGACATCGGCGCCGAAAGGCTCGGTGCCCGGTTCGAGCCGTACTCCCTCGGCGAGAGGGCCCGCCACGACGGGGTCGAAGCCGACTGCGTCGACAAGGTGCGCGACGGTGGCGAGGTCGTCGGGATCGTCACCGGCGATCGCGATCGCCTTGCGTCCCGGCACCCCCGCGGGCCGGGCCTCGTCCTCGAGGTCGTGGTACCCCATGTGGTTGAACGCCTTGATCACACGCGCTCCGGGCAGGTACGCCTGCACGATCTCGCTCGAGGAGGTGAGCGGGTCGGTGAGGTCCTCGCGGATGCCGTCGACCTCCCACCAGTAGTTCATCGCGTCGATGACGAGCTTGCCCCGCAGCGCTTCGGCGGGAATGCTGCGGTACTTGCCGAGCGGGAGCGCCAGGACGACCACGTCCGCTTCCGCCGCGGCCTGCGCGGCGGCGACCGGGACAGCGCCGGGCGTGAGGACTTCGACGGTGAGGGCGATCTTGACGGGGTCGCCGGATCCAGCGATGAGCACGCGATAGCCGGCTGCCAGGGCGAGTCGAGCCAGCACCGTCCCGACCTTGCCCGCGCCCAGGATGCCGACGGTGCGCACGGCGGCGGTGTCCATGTCTTCTCCGTTCATGGCGTCAGCCGGCGAGGATGTCGCGGACCATCGGGACCACCTTGGTGCCGTACAGCTCCACGGCGCGCAGACGGGCGCTGATGGGCTGTGCCCCCGTGGTGTAGATGAGGTCGAACCGGCCGACGCCGAGTGCCTTGATGGCGCGGGCCATCTTGCGGGCGACCGTCTCGGGAGAGCCGATGTAGAGAGAGCCGTGCTCGATCTCGGCGTCGTACTCTTCCTTGCGGATCGGCGGCCAGCCCCGCAGCGCGCCGATGCGGTCACGGATGACCCGGTAGTGCGGCCAGTGCAGCTCCCGGGCCGCCTCGTCCGTGTCGGCGATGAAGCCCGGCGAGTGCATCCCGACCGGATGAGCGGTCGTGCCGAACTTGTCGGTGGCGCGCTGGTAGAGGTCGATGTACGGCGCGAAGCGCTCCGGGGTGCCGCCGATGATGGCGATCATGAGCGGGAACCCGTACTGCGCGGTGCGGATGACCGACTGGGGCGTACCGCCGACTCCGACCCAGGTGGTCAGGTGCCCGGACTCGGTCTTGGGGAAGACGTCGGCGTTGTCGAGGGGAGCCCGCTTGGTGCCGCTCCAGGTGACGGGCTTCTCCTCCAGCAGCTTGGCGAAGAGCTCGATCTTCTCTTCGAACAGCACGTCGTAGTCGCTCAGGTCGTATCCGAAGAGGGGGAACGACTCGGTGAAGGAGCCGCGCCCGAGGATGACCTCGGCCCGGCCGTTCGAGAGCGCGTCCACGGTGGAGAAGCGCTGGAAGACGCGGACCGGGTCGTCGGAGCTCAGCACGGTCACACCAGAGGCCAGACGGATGCGGTCGGTACGGGTGGCGATGCCGGCGAGGACGGTCTCGGGGGTCGAGATCGCGAACTCTGGGCGGTGGTGCTCACCGAGGGCGATGACGTCGACGCCGGTGTCCTCCGCGAGAACGGCCTCGTCGACGACCTGCCGGATGGCTCGCGCGTCGGACACCGGAGTGCCGGAGTCGTCCTGCGGCACATCACCGAACGTGTCCAGGCCGAAGACGAGATCAGACATGGGTGGGCTCCTTCGTGAGCAGTTGCTTCACCCGCGGGGCGACTTCGCGGCCCAGCAGCTCGATGGTGCGGGCCCGGGCTTCGCGGGGCAGGTTCAGTACGTCGTACTTGAGGTCGAAACGGCTCAGCCGCAGGTCGCGGGCCATCGTGGCGATCTTGCGGGCGACGGTTTCGGGTGAGCCGACGAAGAGCGCGCCCGAGTCGACCTCCTGCAGGTAGCGCTCACGGGTCGGCTTGTAGAACCCGCGTTCCGCCGCGAGTTGGGCCACGAGCGGCTGCCAGTACGTCCACCAGATCTCGCGTGCCTCCTCGTCGGTGTCCGCGACCATCCCCAGCGAGTGCTGGGCGACCGGTCGCCTGGCGTGTCCGAGCTGTTCGAGAGTGCGGTGGTAGAGCTCGACATGGCCGGCGAACCGCTGGGGGCGCCCGCCGATGATGGCCAGCATGAGGGGCAGGTCGTAGCGGGCGGCGCGGACCACGGAGTTCGGGCTGCCTCCCACACCGATCCAGGTGGGGATGCCGCCCGGCGGCATCCGGGGATGCAGCTGCTGCTCGACCAGCGGCGGCCGGAACTTCCCCGACCAGGTCACCGTCTCCTCGCGCTGCAGACGCATGAACAGGTCCAGCTTCTCCTCGAACAGCTCCTCGTAGTCGGCGAGGTCGTAGCCGAACAGCGGGAACGAGTCGGTGGCGGATGCGCGGCCGAGTACGAGCTGGGCACGCCCGTTGGAGACGGCGTCCAGGGTGGAGAACTCGTGGTACAGCCGCACCGGATCGTTCGTGCTCAACACGGTCACCGAGGTACCGAGCCGGATGCGTTCCGTCGCGGTGGCGATCGCGGCGAGCAGGACGGGGGTGGCGCTGTCGTTGTGGCCCCGGCGGTAGTGCTCACCGACGCTGAACACGTCGAGCCCCACGGCTTCGGCGAGCTTGGCCTCCTCGACGATCAGGCGAACGGTCTCGGCGTCGCTCAGCGTGCCGCCGCCATCGGTGGCGACCTCCCCGAACGAGTTGAGCCCCAGTTCGAAGCCTTGGGCCGTCATGGACTCCTCCTGCTGCGCTCTCCGGCCGTGTGTGGCACGGTCGACAACTACTTGACACGTCAATTATCTTCCCATGTGGTTGACGCGTCAACTACAGACAGCGGTGATGGCTCTTCCCGTGTGCGAAGAACAAGGCGGCGCCGACGGTCACAGGGCCGGCGCAGTGCAGGCCGGCTTGGGTAAGAGTGGCGCGGTGGATCTTGCGCCGGGCACGCACACCAGGATGCGGACCCGGCCGTGGTCCTCAGCAGGGGCGCCCTCTTCGTTCACCACGTGGGGACGAGGTTCTGGGCCGGGCAGCGCCGGACCCGGCCTGCACCATGACGTCGCCGAGGCCGTGGCGGAACTGCGCGGCCGTGAGAGAGACCGCGCGCCACTGGTCGGACCGATCGCCGAATACGGGCAGGTCGGCCCGCGGGTGGGCCGGTGAGCCGTTCGCCCGCGACGCGGCCCGTCCCCGTGCGCCGCCCGCCCCCGTGCACGGGCGGACGGATCAGCCCGTCAGCCGGTCGCGTCCACCAGTGCCAGGTCGTGAAGTCGCTCGGGCGGGCCCGGGCGGGCGTAATACCACCCCTGGGCCGTGTCGCAGCCGAGGATCCGCAGCTGTTCGGCCTGGGCGCCGGTTTCCACGCCCTCGACCGTGACCGCGAGGTCCAGGCTGTGGGCCAGGGAGACGATCCCTTCGACGATCTTGAGATCGACAGGGTCCGCCGGGTACTGCTGCATGCTCTGGGTGAAGGAACGGTCCAGCTTGAGGACCCGGACCGGCAGGCGGCGCAGGTTGGCGAGGTTCGAGTAGCCCGTGCCGAAGTCGTCCAGGGCGATGTCAACCCCCATCTCGGCCAGTCGCCGCAAGGGTTTGAGCAGGTCGTCGTCGGCACCGATGAGTGCCGACTCGGTCACCTCGAGGCAGAGCGCGTCCGGTTCGAGTCCCGACTGCTGCAGGATGTCGACGGTGTCGGAGACAAGCCCCGGATGGCTGAGCTGGCGCGGTGACAGGTTGACGTTGATGCGCAGCGGTCCCGCCTGGGCGTACTTCTCCTGCCAGGCGCAGGCCTGGCGGACCGCCTCGGCGAGGACCCAGCGGCCCAGTGGGACGATCAGCCCGGTCCGCTCGGCGAGCGGGATGAAGCGGTCCGGGCCGAGCACACCGTGCTGCGGGTGCAGCCAGCGCACCAGTGCCTCGGCGCCGTGCACGGTGCCGTCGCCGAGGTGCACCAGCGGCTGGTACTCGATGAAGAACTCGCCCCGGTCCAGGGCCGTCGGCAGCGCCGTGGTCAGTCCGTGCCGCGTGATGGCGCGGGCGTCCGCCTCCGGGTCGGCGAGCTCGAAGCGGTTGCCGCCCGCGGACTTGGCCCGGTACATGGTGATGTCGGCGCTGCGGAGCACCTCCGCCGGTCCGCGCTCCCCCGCGGGTCCCTCGACGATGCCGATGCTGCCGCGCACGGTCAGTTCGCGTCCGTCCACGCTGATCGGGGTGACCAGCGCGTTCAGGATGCGCCCGGCGAGCTCGTCCACCTCGCGCTCGGTGTCGGGTCCGGTGGTCAGCGCGACGAACTCGTCCCCGCCGAGGCGCGCGACCATCTCGCCCGGCGCGGTCGCACAGGCCTGCAGCCGGTCGGCGACCTCGACGAGCAACCGGTCGCCGGCCGCGTGCCCGAGGCTGTCGTTGACGGTCTTGAAGCCGTCCAGGTCGAGGTAGCACAGTCCGAACCGGTGGCCCTCGCCCGCCGCGAGCGCCTTCTCCAGACGCTCGAAGAAGAGGGTGCGGTTGGGCAGCCCGGTGAGGGCGTCGTGCGTGGCCTCGTACCGCAGCCTCAGATTCAGCAGGCGCCGCTCGGTGGTGTCCTCCATGAGCGCGAGCTGGTACTGCGGGCAGCCGTCCGCGTCCCGCAGCAGGGACACGGTGAGGTTGGTCCACAGGACCGTTCCGTCGGGCCGGTAGAAGGCCTTTTCGACGTGGTAGTGGTCGCGCTCGCCGCGGACCAGCTCGTCGTACAGCCGCCAGACCTGCGGCGCGTCCTCGGGGTGGGTCCACTCGGTCACGTTGCGGCCGCGCACCAGGTTCTCGGAACCGCCGAACATGCGCAGCAGCGCGCCGTTGACCTGGAGGACATTGCCGTGGAGATCCGCGATACCGATCCCTATGGCCGCGCCCTCGAACACCGCGCGGAAGCGGGCCTCACTGGTGTGCAGGGCCTGCGCCACCGCGCCCTGGGCGGTGAGCGCTGCCTGTGCGATGGCGTCCTGCTCGGCCAGCGTGCGCTCCCGCAGGGCCCCGGCGAACCCGGCGGCCATCGCGTGCTGCAGCCGCGAGGAGCGGGTACGCAGCGCCTCCAGGGCCTCCGCGGAGGCGTCCGGGTCGCCGCAGTAGAGCACCAGATAGGCGTCGATGCAGTCCAGCGTGCGGCTGAGCGCCTCCGGGTCGGTGCAGTGCGCTTCGATCAGCGCCGCGCCGATGCCCTTGGCCACGGTCGCGTCGAAGGTCCTGGCCCGCAGCGCGTCACTGAGCCGCAAGGCCAGTGGCAGCAGCCGTTCCTCGAACTCCGGACGGGTCAGCGACGTCGAGGTGACCGGGAAGACCGCCCGGCTCCAGATCGTCGCGAACCTGCGCAGTCTGTCCTCCGGTCCCCCCGGTTCCGCGGTCACGCCGAGCGCCCCACGCCCGCGAATCCCGCGAAGGCATAAGGATCCTCGTCCTCGGGTGCCGTGTCGGGCCGCCACTTCGGCATCGGCACCAGCCCGGGTTCCACCATGTCGTACCCCTCGAAGAACCGCGCGATCTCCTCGCGCGAGCGCATGATCAGCGGATTTCTGATGTCCTTGTACACCTCGACCGCGCCCTCGGCCCGCTCCTGCGGGAGCGGGATCCCCTCGTACGACGCGTGCGTGGCGATGAGCAGGCTGCCCGGAGCCAGCGCGTCGCGCAGCTCGGCCACCGCACCGTACGGGTCGTCCATGTCCTCCACGAAGTGCAGTATGGCAACGAGAAGGACCGCAACTGGCCGGTTCAGGTCGATCAGTCGCTCCAACTGAGGGCTCGACAGGATCTCCTGGGGCTTGCGGAGGTCGGCCGCGACGACGTCCACGTCGTCGTTGCCCCCGAGAACGGCCTGGCTGTGGGCCACTGCCACCGGATCGTGGTCGACGTACACCACGTGCGCGCCGGGGTGCGTCTGTTGGGCCACTTCGTGGACATTGCCGAAAGTCGGGATGCCGGAGCCGATGTCGAGGAACTGGGTGATGCCCTCTTCGACGGCGAAGCGGACCGCGCGGCGCATGAACGCCCGGTTCGCCTGCGTGATCTTGGGGAGCCCCGGCAGGAACTCCATCACCTTGCGCGCCGCCCGCCGGTCAACCTCGAAGTTGTGCGAACCGCCCAGGTAGAAGTCGTACATACGGGACACGCTCGGCACCGAGATGTCGATGCTTCGCGGGGCCCAGGCGGGGCGCTCCATGTAGCTCTCCATGGCTAGGCGACGGGTGGCCGATCCGGTGTTCGAGCTGAGGCTACTGATCGTCCGCCAACGGAGCGAGCAAAAACGGAAATTGACCGTCCGTTCCCGGTCACAGTGCGTTGCTTATACGACGGGGGGCGGTTTGGGTCTGCCTGCGGCTGTTGGTTGGTTGTGGGTGGGCGCGCCGGTCCGCTCGCGCGTGCGGGTGCGTCGTGGCTGAGCGCGCCCTTCCCCGCGCCCCTGACGGGGCGCTACAGGTCCGCCTGCTTCGACGGGTGCACCCCCGATCGGTGAGTGACCGGTCCGCTCGCGCGTGCGGGTTTGTCGTGGCTGAGCGCGCAGTTCCCCGCGCCCCTGACGCCTCCCGCCGGTGCGCCACCGGTCCGCTCGCGCGTGCGGGTGCGTCGTGGTTCAGCGCGCCGTTCCCCGCGCCCCTTTGGGGCGCGGGGTGGGGGCAAGTGGGCATGCCGGAGGTCCACCCCCCTTCGTGTGGTGTGGAGGGGGGTGGACCTGGTCGTGCGCGTCTGTGTCCCGCTCGTCGGGCACTGCTGTTCGTGTGTCCGCTCCCTCCGCGTTCCTTGCCGACGGGGCGAGACGTTTGATCAACCCTGGGGAGGCGACCTCTACTTGGACGCGCCGACCGGCTTTCCGTCGGGCCGGACGGCGTACCACGTGCCGCCCACGCCCTGCCCGTTGGTGTCTCCGGGGGCCTGGTCGCCGGAGAAGGTGTAGATCGGCCAGCAGTTGACGGTCATCTGCTTGGCGCCGTCCGGGCGGGTGAAGCCCATGAGGCCCTTCTTCTTGACGCCCTTGGTGTCGTTCGCCGCCACAGGGGCGACGACCGGCCACTTCTCCAGGCACGCGCCCGTGCAGTTCGAGACCGACTTGGGCCACGCCTGGTCCTTCATGAAGCGGTAGACCGTCATGCCGTTCTTGTCGACCACGATCTCGCCGAGCTTGGGGTCGTTGCGGACGGACAGGCCCGGCAGGGCGGCGCCCGCCTTCTTGCCGGTGGGCGCGGTGGCGAACCAGGTGCCCTTGACGCCCTGACCGTTGGTGTCGCCTGCCTTGACGTCCTTGGCGTAGCGGTACATCGGCCAGCCGGCGATGGTCAGTTGCTTGGTGCCGTCGGTGCGGGTGACCTCGCCGAGCAGGGACTTGTCGATGCCGGAGGCGGCCGTGGCGCCGTCGGCGGGAACCGGCGGCCAGGCCTTGGCGCAGTCGCCGTCACAGTTGGACTTCGGCGGTTCGGCCGTGTCCTGGTCGAAGCGGTAGAGGGTGAACCCGGCGCCGTCCGTGACGATCTTGCCGAGGTTGGCGTTCTCGATGACGGCCAGCTGACCCGCGGACTGACCGCCCGCGGGGGCCGAGGCGCTCGGGGCGGTGGTGGAGTCGGCGCCGTAGCCGTTGCCGGGGTCCGTCACGCTGGAACCGAAACCGCCTGCGGCAGCGGTGGCCCCCACGTTCTGACTGCCCGTGGACTGGGTGCCACTCTCCTGACCGCACGCCGTCGTGAGCGCCAGCACGGCCGCAGCTGTCGCCACGAGGGAGGCGCTCCGCCAGGATGTCTTCATTCTCAACTCCCGCTATCCGCTTGGGTGTTCGGCTCCCTCTGGGTGCCGTGTATGGCTCTAGGTACGCGCGGGAGCGCCCCAAGCGTTCAATCGGGCCCCACTTTTCTTTCCAGAACCTGTGACGTGTCCCGGCCACTCGTCGCCCACACCCCCCGTTTCGCACATATGCACCCAACCGGTCGCCGCTGAGCATGATCAAGCAAACCATCCGAAGCGGGATCTCCTTCCTTCAGGGCAATTCCCCAGCAGCCGGGCGTACCCGGGCACCGACGCGCCGATGATCTCGATCGTGCATCGACCCGAACGGACCGGATCCGCCCTCCTCACAAGGGCGTTGGCCCAGGTGACGCTGGTGTGGATCCTTGTGGGCGCGCCCGCAGGCGCGGCATCGGCGGACGCGTGCGCGTACGCCTCCACGGGCCCGGGCGGCACGGACGCGGTGGCGATCACGGGGGGCGACATCCTCTTCCCCCCGTGCACTTCACCGAGTCCGAGCCCCACCCCGACGCCGAGCCCGACGCCCACCCCCAGACCCACGCCCACCCCGAAACCGCGGCCTACACCGAGACCCGTGCCGCCGCCTCCGCCGCCGCGCACCGCGGCACCGCCTCCCCGGCCGCGGCCGGCACCGGTGTCCCTGCCCACACCGAGACCCACTCCGCCGCCCCCGCCCCGGCCGAGCCCGTGCCCCACCGCGACCCCGGTGCACTATCCGGCGTACCACGCGGTGACCCGCCCGCGACCGCCGCGCGACGGTCCCTCACCTCTCGTGTTCACCCTGCTCATCGTCGCGCCCGCGGTGTTCGCCGTCGCCGCGCTGCGTCCGCGCTGACCTCTGGAGGCACTCCTTGTCGGAATGGCTTGTTCTCACCTTCGCGATGGCAGCCGCCTGCGTCGTCGTGATCGTGGTGACGTTCCTGCGGCACCGTACGGCGGCGGAGGACGACGATCCGTCCGAGACGCCGGACGTGATCGAATACATGACGATGTGGATCGGCGTGGTGTACGCCATCGTGCTCGGCCTGGCCATCGCCGGGGTCTGGGAGGCCCGCAGCGCCGCCCAGGACCACGTCCAGGCCGAGGCGCAGGCGCTGCACGAGATCTCCGAACGGGTGCGCGTCTATCCGGCCGACGTGCGCGATCGCATCCGCGCCGACGTCACCACGTACGTCGGCCATGTGGTGCACACCGAGTGGAAGACCATGTCGGACCACGGCAAGGTCACGGCGCGCGGCGGGGAGCTGCTGCAGAAAGTCCGTCAGGACGTCACCGACTACGAGCCGAAGAACGACTTCCAGGCGCAGTCGTACCAACCGCTCCTCGATCAGGTGGCCGCCGCCGACGCGGCACGGGCCGCACGCGCCGACGCGACGGGCTCGACCATGCCGCCCGTGGTGTGGTTCGGGCTGATCGCGGGCGCGGTGGTCACCATCGGGATGGTGTTCGCGCTGCAGATTCGGCGCACTCCACGCGAACTCGTCCTCGCCGGGCTGTTCTCCGCGCTCATCGCCTTCCTGCTCTTCCTGATCTGGGACTTCGACGCCCCCTACAGCAGAGGCATCGCGGCCTCGGCGGAGCCGTTCCTGTCGCTGTTCCCGCACCTGCACGGCTGAGCGTCTCCCGGTGCCGGCCCGGCCGCGTACTCCGCCTCCCCTGTGCGGCGCACGGGCTTGCCCCATTCGCGCTTCTGAGATCGCGCGCCCGCACCGGCTTTCCTAGCGTTCCGATCATCGAGGTGCATTTCCGGTGCAGGCGGAATCGGTCCGCAGCAAGGCTCCTCGGGGACCTGGAGGCATCCATGGGCGCGATACGCACACTCTCGGCCACAGTCCTGGGCGTCACCGCCCTGACCCTCACTGGATGTACGTCGACCGGAGGCGGTGACGACGACTCCAACGCGGCCTTCGCCTACAACCTGCAGCCGGAGAAAGTCTCCCCCGGCGGCCGGCTCGCACTGCCCGTTCAGGGCTGCAAGGACGACGCCACCGTCTACTCGGGCGTCTTCGACACGGTCACGATCCCCAAGGGGCGCACCACGGCGACGGCCACGGTCGACCCGGGCGCCAGACCCGGCTCCACGTACGACGTGACGTTCCGATGCGGCCAGGAGTACGGCCACCGTCGGCTGGCCATCGCGGCGTCGAGCGAGGACAACGACGCGAACGGGGACGGATACCGCAAGAAGGGTGGAGGGGACGGAGGGGGATACAACGGGATCGGGAACGGATACGGGATCGGGAACGGATACGGGATCGGGAACGGATACGGCGTCGGAAACGCATGCGGCGTCGGAAACGGATGCGGCGTCGGAAACGGATACGGGATCGGGAACGGATGCGGCGTCGGAAACGGATGCGGCGTCGGAAACGGATACGGGATCGGGAACGGATACGGCGTCGGAAACGGATACGGCGTCGGAGACGGCGGGGGCTACCGCGGGAACGGGGGCGGAGGCGGCGGCGGATACGAGCAGCACGGCGTGCAGGCAGGCGGCGGGGGCAGCGCCGGCGGCTTCGACCCGAAGAAGATCGGTCTTGGCGCGGCGCTCATCGCGGGCACGGTCGGCGCGGCCTGGCGCATGACACGCCGGCGTAGCGCATCCGGGTCCTGACGCGCACCGCCGCCCCTCGACTCACCGCACCCCGGAGCCCATCGGGTTCCGGGGTGCGGTCTGTTCTGGTGCCGGGGCAGGCTCGGTATCCGGGCCGGGATCAGCTCTCGTCGTCCGACCGGCCACGCCACCACAGCACCCCGCCCGCGATGATCGCCGCCGCCACCAGGCTGCCGCCGATCGCCATGTCGGTGGGCGTGGCGCCCGAGGACGTGCCGTCGGCACCGCGACGGACCGCGGCCCCTGCGCCAAGGACGGCGTCCGGCGGGAGAAAGGTTCTCTGACCGGGCGCGGCGACGGCGGTACCCGGCTCGTCCCGGGCCGTGGCCGCCGGTGCGGCGAACCCGAGAGCCGCGGCCGCGATGGCACTGACCGCCAGGGCACGACTGGCATGCATGAGGCCTCCGTGGGAGGCGCCCCGGGGACCGTCCCCCGGTCGAATGGGAGAAAGCACCTCCTCGACGAACCCTCGAACGCGATACGCGCGAGCGCATGTCGGGGGTGACCCGACCCGGTGAGAGGACAAGCGGCGGACCGGACGGGCGGGTTGACGTCGCCGTAGTTCACGACGTGTCAGAAATGCCGCTGATCCGGGCAACTCGGACGGCGTACCGCAGAACCGCCCTCCGCCACCCGTTCGCTCTCTCCCCGTCGCTCACACAGTTCGCTGCGCCTAGCGTTCTTCTTGTTGCGTGACGGACGCGGTGACGGCCGCGTGGAGAGGGGAATCGCGAATGTCTGCGTCCGAGTCGGCCGGCAAGGAGAAGCGTGCTCCGTGGGGCGTGATGGCCTTCGTTCTGCTGACGGGCCTCGCTCTCGTGCGCAACGGATCGGGCGTGTTGCACGTGGGCCCGCCGCAGCCGTCCTCCGCGGCGGCCCCGGGTACCAGCGGCACCCTGAGCCCCACCCGGACTCCCGCCCCCCTGCCGTACTCCGTGGTAAGCCGCGTCCGGATCCCGGCGATCCAGGTCGATGCCCCCGTCATGCCGGTGGGCCTGGACGCGTCCGGCTGGGTGAGCGCGCCGCCGTCCGAGGACCCGAACCTCGCGGGCTGGTTCACGGGCGGGGTCTCGCCCGGCGAGAAGGGCACGGCCGTGATCGTGGGGCATGTGGACAACAAGGAAGGGCCCGCCGTCTTCTACGGACTGGGCTCCCTGAGGCAGGGCAACCGCATCGAGGTCCGGCGCCTGGACGGGAAGACCGCCGTCTTCGAGACCTACGGCAACGAGGTCGTCGACAAGGCGCACTTCCCCGGCGAACGCGTCTACCGCAGCAAGGGCACCCCGGAACTGCGTGTCATCACATGCGGCGGCGGATTCTCCGAGGAACACGGTTACGCGGGGAACGTGGTGGTTTTCGCCCGTCTGGTCCAGGTGCGCTGAGCCGGACCGGCCGTATGGCTTCCCCCGCCGCCCGCACAGCCCCGGACCTGCGACTTCCGATAGCCTCACTGCCGTGACGGAACAGCACTCGCATCGGTTCGAGCGCGGCACCGACGGGCCCAAGGTCATCGTCGTCGGGGTGGACGGCTCCGACTCCTCGCTCCGGGCCGCGGCCTATGCCGGCGGACTGGCCAGGCGGCAGCGTGCGCTGCTCGCGGTCGTGTACGTGCAGCCGGTGATGGCGGCGGGGGCGGCACTCGGGGTGCCGGTCGCCGAGACGACCGACGCGATCGCCGAGGACCTGGTGAAGTACATCCGCGAGGCCACCGAGCGGGTCAAGGACATATTCGAGGTGCGCTGGGAGTTCCACACCTTCCGGGGTGACCCCTTCAACGGGCTGGTCAAGGCGGCCGACGAGCTGAAGGCGGACGCGGTCGTGGTGGGCGCCTCCGAGCAGGCCGGCCACCGCATCGTCGGCTCGGTGGCGATCCGGCTGGTGAAGGCGGGGCGCTGGCCGGTCACGGTCGTACCGTAGAAGCAGCCTCCCGGCGGGGCCGGACCCGCCCGCGAGGCGGCGGCCATGAGTGGTCGCGTCCGGGCGCGAGGGCATGCACGCCGTCTTCCGTCCTTCGCCCGTCTGCGTCATCATGATCCGCCGTCAGCAGATTGCCGTCTGCGAAGAGGTGAGGCTCATGGCCGGGCTCAAAGTGGGCGAGGGGGTTCTCCGCCGCAAACCCATCGAGCACATCGAGGAGACGGAGGCCCGTGAGGGCACCCGGCTCGACCGTTCGCTCGGGCTGTGGCAGCTGACCGCCATCGGTGTCGGCGGGATCATCGGGGCTGGCATCTTCACCCTGGCCGGTACCGTCGCCAACGGCACGGCGGGTCCCGCGGTCCTCGTGTCCTTCCTGATCGCGGGCGTGGCCAGCGCGGCCGCCGCACTCTCGTACGCCGAGTTCGCGGGCCTCATCCCCAAGGCGGGGTCCGCCTACACGTACGGCTACGCGGTGCTCGGCGAGTACGCCGGCTGGTTCATCGGCTGGGATCTGCTGCTGGAGTACACGGCGATCGTGGCGGTGGTGGCGATCGGCATCTCCGGCTACTTCGGCTTCCTCGTCGGGGAGATGGGCGCTCATCTGCCGGCCTGGATGCTGGGCGCGCCGGGCACCGGAGCCGGTCACCGGGTCGACCTGTTCGCGGTCGTGTTGTGCCTGCTGATCGCGTGGCTGCTGAATCTCGGCATCCGCAACGCGGCCCGTTTCGAGACGACGGTCGTGGCCCTGAAGGTCCTCGTCGTCCTGCTGGTGATCGCCGTCGGCGTCTTCCACATCGACACCGCCAACTACCACCCGTTCTTCCCGTACGGCGGCGGTGCGTTCACCGGTGCGGCGACCGTCTTCTTCGCGGTCTTCGGGTACGACGCGATGTCCACCGCGGCCGAGGAGTCCAAGGACGCGCAGCGCCACATGCCGAAGGCGATCCTGTACTCGCTCGGCATCGCGATGGTTCTGTACGTGGCGGCCTGCCTCGTGCTGACGGGCATGCAGAACTACAAGCACATCGACAAGGAGAGCGGCTTCTCCAGCGCGTTCAAGTCGGTGGGCCTCGGCGGTCTCGCGGATCTGATCGCGGTCGGCGCCATCGTCGGCATCCTCACGGTGATGTTCACGTTCATGCTGGGCGTCACCCGGGTGTGGTTCTCGATGTCCCGGGACGGGCTGCTGCCGAAGTGGTTCGCGAAGACGCATCGCACACGTCACGTCCCCACGCGTGTCACCTGGATCGTCGGGGCCGCCTCCGCCGTCATCGCCGGGTTCCTGCCGATCTCCGAGGCGGCCGAACTGACCAACATCGGGATCCTGCTGGCGTTCGTCGTGGTGTGCGTGGCGGTGATCGTGCTGCGCTACCGGCAACCGGAACTGCCGCGTACCTTCCGCACGCCGTGGATGCCGTTCGTGCCGGCGCTGGGCGTGGTCTTCTCGCTCTGGCTCATCACGTTCCTGCAGTGGCAGACCTGGGTGCGCTTCGCCGTGTGGTTCGCGATCGGCCAGGTCGTCTATTTCGGTTACTCCTACAAGCACTCCGAGCTGGCCGGGACCGTCACGTCGCGGTGAGGCGGCACCGCTCCCCGGCCGACCGCTCGCCGCACCGTTCACCGATGAACAGCGACCGCCCACCGCACAGCCCGGTTGCGCACCTGTCCGGGCGGCGTGCGGCGCGTTGCCATACGCGCATGACGGCCGGAACCACCACCCGCACCGGGACGACCGCCGAGCACGAGCTGGCCGAGCTGCAGCGCGAGCACGGCCGCCCCCTCTTCGCCCTGCTGCTCAGGCTCTCGGACGGCGACCGCCAGCGCGCCGAGGATCTGCTGCAGGAGACGCTCGTACGCGCCTGGCAGCACCCCGAGGCCCTGCGCGCACACGATTTCGACTCCGTGCGCCCGTGGTTGCTCACGGTCGGCCGACGGCTGGCCATCGACGCCCGGCGGGCCCGCCGGGCGCGTCCCGCAGAGGTCGGGGACGCCGTGCTGGAGAACTCCCGGGTGATCGCCGACCACGCGGAACGGTCCGCCGCGATGCTCGACGTACGCGAGGCTGTGAAGACTCTCACGCCCGAGCACCGGGATGTGCTGGTGCAGGTGTACTTCCAGGGGGCCAGTGTGGCGGAGGCTGCCGAGGCCCTGGGAATCCCGCCCGGTACGGTGAAGTCTCGCGCGTACTACGCCCTGCGCGCCCTGCGCAGGGTTTTGCCGGGTTACGCAGCCGACCTGCGGTGAAACCGAAGGCCGAGTCAAGCCTCCGTAAAGCGCCTTGCTGCCGACCATGGTTGAGCACTCAGCTTGCCTCATCCGTGTTCCGGACTGGGGGCCCGGGTTCGGGCGACGCGCACGTACCGGAGGAAGGCAGGAAGGGATGCTGCACAGAGGCCAAGAGAGCACGGACGGCACCGGCGGCGGTGAACTGGCCGTCCCCATGGCGTGGCTGTACGCCGAGTACATCGCGGACGAACTGCTGCGGACCGGCGACCTCATGCCGCCGACGTCCTTCGAGTTCCGGGCCGGGCGCGACGCCCTGGCACTGACCATCTTCCTGTCCGACACCGGCGGCGAGCTGTCCGGGATCCGGGTGGTCTCACAGCTGGAGACCTGGCTTTCGCTGACGGCGTACGACCAGCCCTGGCAGAACTGGGTGCGCGAGCGGATGGCCGAGCTGACCGCCGAGGCGGTCGCGACGGCAGCCCCGGCACCGGATCTGGAGCTGGCGTCGGCGGCCTGGCGCTGGCTGGAGGAGACCGAGCTGCTCGCCCCTGACCTGGACGCGGTGCCCGGCGGCGCGGCCGTGGTCGGCGAGGACGACGGCCCCAAGGTCTGGACGCCGGCCTGGCAGCTGGGACTCCCCCTCGGGCATCTCGCCATCCATCTTTTTTGAGCACGGACCAATCCGCAGACCCGACGGCTCCGAATGTCTTGGCCGCGAATCGGTAACGGCCTTGAGTGATTCAGCCGTCAGGTCCGTACCGGTGAGCAACAGCAACACCACCCCCACCCCGCTCACCGGCATGAGGATTTGGTATGAGGTCCCTGGAACGCCATCGCGACGTCGGCGCCTATGCGCTCGGCGTGCTGGACGAAGCGGAAGCCTTTCGCTTCGAGGACCACCTCATGGAGTGCCCCAGTTGCACGGCACACGTGAGCGAGTTCCGCCCCGCGGCACGACAGCTGATGCTGTACCGCCAAGCGACCCCGCGGTCCGTGCATCCCTTCGCGGCCCCCGGGCCGCGCCTGCTGGAGCGGCTGCTCGAGGAGGTCACGGCCAAGCACCGCAACGAGCGCAGGCGCCGGCTGTACGCGGTCGCCGCCGCCGCGGTGTTCGCGGTCGGCGCGCCGGCAGCCGCGCTGGCGACCGGGCACGGCTCGCCCTCGGCGGCCACGGCCATGAGCGCGACCGACCCCGACACGGGCGTGTGGGCGGAGATCACCACACAGGACCGGCTCTGGGGCAGTCAGGTCGACGTCACGGTCAAGGACAAGTCCGGACCGCACCCGTGCCGGCTGGTAGTGATCGGCAAGGACGGCACGGAGCACACGGTGACGAGCTGGATGGTGCCCTCGGACGACGGCGAGGCGACCTCCATGCAAGGGGGCTCGGCGCTGCGGTCCGGGCAGATCGACCGCTTCGAGGTGCGCACCAGCGACGGGCAACACCTGGTCACACTGAAGTCCCGCTGATCGGGTAGGACCGGGCGCCCGTGTCCTGCCGCCGACAGCCCGTGCTACTTCAGCAGCCGTGACAACCGGCGGTCTGCGAGCGGCTTGCCGCCCGTCTGGCAGGTGGGGCAGTACTGCAGCGAGGAGTCGCTGAAGGACACCTCGCGGATGGTGTCCCCGCACACCGGGCACGACTCCCCCGTGCGGCCGTGAACCCGCAGGCCGCTCTTCTTCTCCGCCTTGAGGCGGCCGGCGGCCAGACCCCGCGAGCGCTCCACCGCCTCGGTGAGCGTGGTCCGCAGCGCCTCGTACAGGTGCCCCGTCTCCTGCCGCGACAACGACGCGGCCAGTTTGAACGGGGACATCTTCGCCGCGTGCAGAATCTCGTCGCTGTAGGCGTTGCCGACACCCGCGATCAGGCTCTGGTCGCGCAGTGCTCCCTTGATCTGCCGGCGCTCGCCCGCGAGGAGCCGCGCGAGCCGCTGCTCGTCGAAGTCGGCGGCGAGCGGGTCCGGGCCCAGCCGGGCGATCCCCGGGACCTCCTGCGGATCGTGTACGACGTACACGGCGAGCCGCTTCTGGGTGCCCGCCTCCGTCAGGTCGAAGCCCTCACCGGTCTCCAGCGCGACCCGGAGGGCGAGCGGGCCCTTGCCGGGACGGGGCACACCGTCGGGCAGGCGGTCCTTCCACTGGAGCCAGCCCCCGCGGGCCAGATGGGTGACGAAGTGCAGTCCGTCGGCCTCCAGGCCGAGGAACTTGCCGTACCGGCCGACCGCGGTGACGGTGCGGCCCTCGAAGGCGTTGACGGGCGGGTCGTACGTCTTCAGGACACTGATGGCCACGGGCAGCACCCGCACCACCTCGTGACCGACGACGTGCTCGGTCAGGAAATCCTTGAGCGCTTCGACCTCGGGCAGTTCCGGCATGTGTACCAGAGTGCCATCTGCCGCCGGCGACGCGTCCCTTCCTGGGTGTCAGCCGCGTCGCGGGACCAGGAACTCGCACCACACGACCTTTCCATAGCCCCTCGGCTCCACCCCCCACACGTCCGTGAGCCGGTCGACGAGCAGCAGGCCGCGGCCCGAGACGCACTCCTCGCTCGCCTCCCGGCGCCGGGGCAGGGCACTGGAGATGTCCTCGACCTCCACGCGGAGCCTGCGGTCGTGCCCGGTGACGATCCGCAGGGAGACGGTGGCCGATCCTGCGGTGTGCAGCAGGACATTGGTGATCAGCTCGTTGGCGACCAGTTCGATCTCCGAGGACCGCTCGCCCACCCCCCAGGCGCTCACGGCCGCGCGGATCGCGCGGCGGGCCTCGGTGAGCGCGTCCGGGTCGCCGGGCTCCACGTGCTGCTGCAGGCGTCCGCCGGACCGCTGGTACAGACACCCGCGCCGCAGCAGCAGGATGGCCACGTCGTCGTCGCCACCTCGCTCCTCGGCCACGTCGATGAGCAGGTCGGCGAGGTCGCGCACATCGTCCGGGCCGGCGCAGACCAGGTCCCGCAGGATCATCATGCCGTCGTCGATGTCGGCGCCCGGCTCTTCGATCAGGCCGTCGGTGCACAGCAGCAGGGTCTCACCGGTCCTCAGCTCGACGGTGGTGACCTCATATTCGAGGCGGTCGAATTCGGCGGACAGCCCGAGCGGAAGCCCGCCCTCGATGGACACGAGCCGGCAGCCGCCACCGGGCAGCCGCACCAGCGGCTCCAGGTGGCCCGCGCGGACCACCTGCACCACTCCGGTGGACAGATCGGCCTCGGCGTACAGGCAGGTGGCGAAGCGCTCGGTGTCGAGTTCCTTGAGGAAGACCGAGGCGCGGGCGACCACGGTGGCCGGTGTGTGACCCTCGGCCGCGTAGGCGCGCAGCACGATGCGCAGCTGGCCCATGACCGCGGCCGCGTGCGTATCGTGGCCCTGGACATCGCCGATGACCGTGCCGACCCGCCCGCCGGGCAGCAGGATCACGTCGTACCAGTCGCCCCCGATGTCCCGGCCGAGGGCACCGGCGCGGTAGCGGACGGCGATGTCGGCGCCGGGCACGCAGGGGATGGAGCGGGGAAGCATCGCCTGCTGCAGCCCTTGGGCGAGGTCCTTCTCCTGCTCGTAGAACATGGCGCGCTGCAGGCTCTGCGCGATGCTGCCGCCGAGCGCGATGAGGATGTTGCGTTCCTCGGGAGTGAAGCCGTACCGGTCGTCGTACAGCAGGCCCAGACCCCCGATGGGCCGTGCCTGCACGATCAGCGGCAGATAGGCCGCCGAGGTGATGCGCAGGTTCGTCAGATTCGGCCACAGGACGGGGTAGCGCTCGGCGAACTCCTCCGGGGACTCGATGAACTGGGGGGTGAGGGTACGCACCGCCTCGCTCATGGGGTACGGCTCGTCGATACGGGTGACCAGCGTGCCCGGTACGGAGCTGCCCGCGGGTCCCTGGACGACGAGCCGGAGGCGGCCCGCCTCCACCAGTCCCACGACGAGGCTGGTCGCACCGAGGTGGGTGAGGCCGCGACAGTCCTTGAGGACGTCGATGACGTCCTGGACAGTGCGGGCCTGGGCGAGCGCCGCACTGGTGATCTGGACGACGTCCGTCTGCCGGCGCAGGGCCTCGTCCTGGGTCGTCTGCTCGGTGCGGGTCCGGCTTTCGCGCAGTTCCTGGGCGGCGTCGCGGACGATGCCGATGATCCGGCGCGGTCTGCCCGTCTCGTCGCGCCGGATGTGGCCCTGGGCGTGGGCCCAGCGCAGGGTGCCGTCGTGGCGGCGGACGCGGAAGTACGTGCCGTAGTTCTCGCTGCCGTCCTTGATGGCCCGGGAGATCAGGGCGTCGAGACGCTCGAACTCCGTCGGCGGGATGCGTGTGGAGAGACTCTCGGGGCGGCCGTCGTATTCGTCGAGGCGCACGTCGAAGATCTCGTGGGCCAGGGCGTCCATGTGGAACAGCCCGGTGTCCAGGTCCCAGTCGAAGCTGCCCATCTGGTTGAGCGCCAGGATCGGATCCGGGTGGTCGGGCCAGTCCTTCGGCAGTGACAGGGCGCCCGCTCCCTGATCAACCATGGGGCCACCTTGCCAGGATTTACCCGAATATTCGACTTCTGCCGCTCTGTCCCGCGGGCCTGCCGGTACGCCGCCGGTTCAGTGGCTGAGTATCCGGGCCGGGCTGTCCAGCAGAGGGCTCTCGGTGCTGGTGGCCTGGGGGACCGGACCGCCTCCGTCAGCAACGCCGGACGTCTCGGGCACGCCCACGGGGCCCGTGTCCTCGCCCGGCGGGCGGAGGGAGGCCGACGCGTCCGGGGCGGAGGGAGGGTAGGCCGGAGCCGAGGGCGAAGCCGGGGGTGCGTCGGCCGTCGGGGAGGCCGCCGGAGTCGTCGCGGCGGCCGGAGGCGCGGCCGCCGTGGCGGACGGTGTGCCCGAGCCGGAGGGGGCCGATGACGGAGCCGCGACGATGGTGGGGGCGGCGCAGTCGCCGCCCCGCTCGGTGGTCTCGGCCGGGGACTGCCCGGACTGCGACGGCCGCCCCTTCGGCGCGACGGTCACGGTCGCGCCCGGCGTCACGCAGTCGAGCCCGGACCGCGCCGGCAACCGGCTCTTCTCGTACGGTGCGGCGTCCGTCCCGCTCGGGGCCGGTGTGTCGAGCGGCGACGCATCGCGCTCGCCCGGAACCTCCTCGGACTCGTGCTCGTGCTCCTCGGGCTGCTCGGTCCGCGTGTCCTCCGTGCCGGGCGTGCGCATCCTGTCTTCGGAGGACCCCGAGTCGCGCCCGGGCGGCGGTGGTACGACCACGTCCCGGCGCCCGTCGTCGCCGATCCGGCGCTCGATCCAGGTGTCCTTGTCCTCGATATTGATGATCATGATGTTCAGGATGATCTGAGGGGCCGGGGTCACCACGACCACCTGCCCGGGCCGGTAACCGGACCAGGGACGGCCTTGGGTGGCGGGGGTGCCCTGCAACCGTGCGGGTTCACTGATGGGGTTGCCGCCGGCGCAGCGCACGCGGGGCACACCGCGGTTGTCGATCAGGACGGCGGTTCCGGCCTCCAGGACGGACTGCCGGGCGGTCGCCTGTCCGTCGCGGAGGCCGTGCAGCGTGACCAGGGTGTCGGCGCGCAGGACCACCGAGGTCAGTCCGCGGAGACGGTCGCGCAGGGACGCCTGGTCGATGCCGGCCGCCTGCGCGAAGGCCCGGGCCTTGGTGGCGTCGGCCGTCAGAAGGGCGATCTGCCGCTCGATGTCACAGCTGGGAGCGGACCGGGTGCCGCCGTAGAGGCCGGGCGTCGCGCCGGAGACCGAGCGTGCCGCCGACAGCGCTTCGTCCACGGTCGGCTCCGGCAACCGGGTGACGGGACGGGGCGAGGCGGCGGATCTGACGGTGGAGTCGGTGAAGGAGTCCGGATCGCTCGCCTCGACCGACTGGAGGAAGACCTCACCGCCGGTCGGGACGGCGGATATCGGGTTCGCGCCTCCGCATCCGGCGCAGAGCAGGGCGGTCGCCGACAGGGTGCCTACGGCAGCGAAGGTCCTGGCGGGCAGGTTCCGCTTCCCGGCGGAGCTCCTGGGTGTCCTGGGGGGTGCCTTTCGCGAGTGGATGGACGTCTTCACCGGTTTCTCCCGTTTCGTCCAAGGCGATTCGTCCCTCATTGTCTGCGCCACTCACTTGGGTTACGCAAGCCGAACAGTGGTGTACACAGAGTCACGAGCTCATCCGCCCCCCACACGGGGTACTCGGGCACACTGAACGGAGAGGAGCGGTCGCCGTGGACTGGTTCGTCGCGCCGGAGTACTGGATGAGCCGGCTGGTCTTCCAGCGGGCTCTCGCGGTCGTGTACCTCTTCGCCTTTCTGACGGCCGCGCTGCAGTTCCGCGCGCTGATCGGGGAGCGCGGGATGCTGCCGGTGCCCCGCTATGTCGCCCGGCTCCCCTTCAAGCACGCGCCCAGCGTCTTCCACTTCCACTACTCCGACCGTTTCTTCGCCGTCTGGGCGTGGACCGGCTGCGCGCTGTCCGCGGCGCTGATCGCCGGAGTCGACCATCAAGTGCCACTCTGGGCGGCGATGGTCATCTGGCTGATTCTCTGGGCGATGTATCTGTCGATCGTCAACGTCGGCCAGACCTGGTACTCGTTCGGCTGGGAGTCGCTGCTGCTGGAGGTCGGGTTCGTGGCCGTCTTCCTCGGCAACGACACGGTGGCCCCGCCGATCGTCGTGCTGTTCCTGCTGCGCTGGATCCTGTTCCGGGTGGAGTTCGGCGCCGGACTGATCAAGATCCGCGGGGACGCCTGCTGGCGCGAACTGACCTGTCTCGACTACCACCACGAGACGCAGCCGATGCCGGGCCCGCTGAGCTGGTTCTTCCACCATCTACCGAGGCCGCTGCACCGGGTGGAGGTGGCGGCCAACCATGTGACCCAACTGGTCGTTCCGGTGCTGCTGTTCACCCCGCAGCCGATCGCGACGGCCGCCGCCGCCCTGATGATCGTCACCCAGCTGTGGCTGGTCCTGTCCGGCAACTTCGCCTGGCTGAACTGGATCACGATCGTACTGGCCCTGTCGGCGGTTCAGTTCCCGTCCGCAGCCGCGAAGCCCTTCGGGCCGCCGCTGTGGTACGAGGTCGTGGTCCTGGTGGTGGCCGTAGGCCTGGTCGCCCTCAGCTACCACCCGGTGCGCAACATGATCTCGCGAGCCCAGATCATGAACCGCTCCTTCGACCCCCTGCACCTCGTCAACACCTACGGCGCGTTCGGCAGCGTCAGCCGTGTGCGGTACGAGGTGGTGATCGAGGGCACGGCCGACGACGCGCCGCGTGAGGACTCCGACTGGCGGGAGTACGAGTTCAAGGGCAAACCGGGCGATCCCCGGCGCTGGCCGCGCCAGTACGCCCCGTACCACCTGCGGCTCGACTGGCTGATGTGGTTCGTGGCGCTCTCCCCCGCGTACGCGGGCTCCTGGTTCGGGGCTCTGGTCGAACGCCTCCTGGAGAACGACCGCGACACGCTGCGGCTCCTGCGCCGCTCCCCGTTCCCGCCGGACACGCCTCCGCGCTACGTACGCGCCCGGCTGTTCCGCTACCAGTACACCAGCTGGCGGGAACTACGGGAGACGGGGGCGTGCTGGAAGCGCACCTACGTACGCGAGTTCATGCCGCCGACCCGGCTCTCCGTCCCAGCGGCTCAGAGCCGGTAGACCCGGGCCGCGGTGCCCTCGAAGACCATCGCGCGCTCGTCGTCACCGAGGCCCGGGGTCAGCGTCCGGGCCGTCCGCGACACCTCCGCGTATGTGGCGGCCAGCGTGCACACCGGCCAGTCCGAACCGAACATCAGCCGGTCCGGGCCGAAGGCGTCCAGCACGGTGTCGGCGTACGGCTGGAGATCCTGCGGGTTCCACTCCTTCCAGTCGGCCTCGGTCACCATCCCCGAGAGCTTGCACACCGTGTTGGGCAGGGCGGCCAGGTCCCTGATGTCCGACGCCCATGGTTCGAGGGCACCGGAGGCGATCGGCGGCTTGCCCAGGTGGTCCAGGACGAAGGTCAGCCGGGGCAGCGCGGCGGCCGCCTTGACACACGCGGGAAGCTGGTGGGGCAGCACGACCAGGTCGTACACCAGACCTGCATCGGCGACCGCGGCCAGCCCGCGCCGTACGTCGGCGCGCAGCAGCCATTCCGGGTCCGGTTCGCCCTGGACCTGGTGGCGGATCCCGCGCAGATACGAACCGCCGGGCAGTTCGCGCAGCCGGGCCAGGGCCTCGGCGACGTCGGGTGCCGTGAGGTCGGTCCAGCCGACGACTCCGGCGACGAGTTCGTGCTCCTGGGCCAGGGCCAGGAACTCCGGGGTCTCCTCGGCCACCGTGATCGTCTGCACCAGCACGGTCCGGTCGACGCCGGCCGCGCGCGCCTCGGGCTCGAGGTCAAAGACGGTGAAGTCCCGCCGTAGCGGTGCCAGTTCGGGCCCCGTGAGCCAGTCCTGATCGCGGACGGCGAGGTCCCACACATGGTGGTGGGCGTCGACGGTCACGGCAGCTCCCACACGACGGGCAGGCAGGCGTCCGCGCCGTCGCTCGAGTAGTCGTGCACGACGTCGAGCAGCTCCGCCATCCGCGCCTGCCAGGCGACGTTGACCGGCAGCTTCTCCAGCTCGGCCAGCAGCCGCGCGTAGTCCTCGCACTCCAGGACGTGGAAGAGGTCCGTCCCGCTGCGCCAGATCGTCCAGGAGGTGACCCCGGCCGCGCGGATCGCCGCCGTCAGTTCCTTCGGCACCTCCCGATGGGCGGCCTCGTACTCCTCGATGCGGTCGGCACGCACCTTCGTGTGCAGAGCGACTCTCATGACGGCTCCTCGGCGTGGAGCTCGGGGACGGGGGCGTCGGCAGGCAGCAGGTCCGCGTCCTTCAACTCCTGCCAGAAGGCGGCCGGTGCTCCGGCCGCGAACTGCTCCGCGCAGTCCAGGACCTCGGCCGCCGAGCGCGCCCCGGCCAGTACGCTCACCACGGCCGGATGGGCGGAGCAGAACGCCAGCGCCGCGGCCCGCAGCGTGGTGCCGTGCCGTTCCGCGAGCGCCTGCAGCCGCAGCGCGCGGTCCAGCAACTCCTCCGGCGCGCTGGCGTAGTTGTAGGTCGCCCCCGGCCGCGGGTCGGCCAGCAGGCCGGAGTTGAAGGCGCCACCGACGACCACGGACACGCCACGCTCCAGCGCCGCGGGCAGCAGCCCGGCCAGTGCGCGCTGGTCGAGCAGGGTGTACCGGCTCGCGCACAGCACCACGTCCACATCCGTGTCGTGGACGAACCGGGTGAGCATCTCGGCCTGGTTCATGCCCGCGCCGATCGCGCCCACCACGCCCTCGGAGCGCAGTTTCTCCAGCGCCGGATAGCCCTCACCGAAGGCCTGCTCGGCGTGGTCGTCCGGGTCGTGGAGGTAGACGACGTCCACCCGGTCCAGGCCGAGCCGTTCGAGACTGCCCTCCAGACTGCGTCGGACGCCGTCCGCGCTGAAGTCCCAGACGCGGCGGTGGGTGGCGGGTACGGCGAAGCCGTTCGCCAGGTCGTCGCCGCCCGCGCCGGTCGGCTCCAGCAGGCGGCCCACCTTGGTGGAGACCGTGTACCCGGTGCGCGGATGTTCGCGCAGGGCGGCGCCGAGGCGGCGCTCCGACAGACCGAGACCGTAGTGCGGGGCGGTGTCGAAGTAGCGGATCCCGGCGTCCCAGGCGGCCTGTACCGCCGCGTACGCCTGCTCCTCGCCGACCTCGGTGTAGAGGTTGCCGACAGCGGCGGCGCCGAAGGCGAGCGCGCCGACCTCGACGGCGCTGCGGCCGAGCGCGCTCACCGGCCCGCCGGTCGCAGTCTCAGGCCCTGCATGCCGCCGTCCACGGCGAGGGCGGTGCCGGTGGTCGCGCCGGACAGGGGGCTGGCCAAGTAGGCGATGGCGCCGGCCACTTCATCGGCACTGACCAGCCGGCCGATGGGCTGGCGGGCCTGGAGCGCGGTCCGTTCGGCGATCGGATCGGGGGCGGCGTCGAGGAGCCGGCCGACCCAGGGAGTGTCGACTGTACCGGGATTGACGCAGTTGACCCGGATGCCCTCGCGGACGTGGTCGGCGGCCATGGCAAGGGTCAGCGAGAGGACGGCTCCCTTGCTGGCGCTGTACAGGGCCCGCTGCGGCAGCCCCGCCGTCGCCGCGATGGAGCAGGTGTTCACGATCGACGCGTGCGCCGACTCGCGCAGATGGGGCAGCGCGGCGCGGGCCGCGCGGACCATGCCCAGGACGTTGACGTCGAGCACCCGCCACCATTCTTCGTCGTCGTTGTCCTCGACGGTGCCCTGGGCGCCGATGCCCGCATTGTTGACCAGGACGTCCAGGCCCCCGAGGTCGACGACGGCGGCGGCCACGGCCGCGCGTACCGAGGCGTCGTCGGTCACATCGGCCCGGTAGGCGAGCAGCGGTTTGTCCACCGATGAGGGATCGCGGTCCAGTACGGCCACCTGGGCGCCACGCTCGCTCAGCAGTTCCGCGGTGGCCCGTCCGATGCCGGAGGCCCCGCCGGTCACCAGGACCCTGAGGCCCTCGAAGTCGCTCATGCCGCATGCCCCTTCTTGCCGTCGAGGTCGGCGGCCCAGAAGGTACCGCCGGGGAAGGTGTACTGCGCGATGGACTCAGGACGCATCACCGCCGAGAAACCCGGCGCGGTGGGCGCGATGTAGTGCCCCTCCCTGACCGTCACCGGGTCGAGGAAGTGCTCGTGCAGATGGTTCACGTATTCGATGACACGGTCGTCGGTCGTACCCGAGAGGGCCACGAAGTCGAACATCGACAGGTGCTGCACCAGCTCGCACAGTCCGACCCCGCCCGCATGCGGGCAGACCGGCACCCCGAACTTCGCCGCGAGCAGCAGGATCGCGAGGTTCTCGTTGACGCCCCCGACGCGGGCCGCGTCGATCTGCAGGACGTCGATCGCGCCGGCCTGGAGGAGCTGCTTGAAGACGATACGATTCTGCACGTGTTCGCCGGTGGCCACCTTCACCGGGGCCACCGCCTTGCGGATCGCGGCATGGCCGAGGACGTCGTCGGGGCTGGTCGGCTCCTCGATCCAGTACGGATCGAACTCCGCGAGCGCCCTGGTCCAGGTGATCGCCTGGTCGACGTTCCAGCGCTGGTTGGCGTCGACGGCGATACGGATGTCCGGGCCGACGACGGAACGGGCGACCCGGCAGCGGCGCATATCGTCGGAGAGGTCCGCGCCGACCTTCAGCTTGATCTGCCGGAACCCGTCGTCGACGGCCTGTGCCGCCAGCCGGGTGAGTTTCTCGTCGCTGTAGCCCAGCCATCCCGGTGACGTGGTGTAGGCGGGATAACCCCGCTCCAGCAGCCTTGCGGTGCGCTCCGTGGCGCCCTCCTTGCCGCGGCGCAGCAGGTCCAACGCCTCGTCGGGGGTGAGCGCGTCGGTGATGTAGCGGAAGTCGATCTGGCGGACCAGCCACTCCGGGTCGGCCTCGGCGAGCAGCTTCCACAAGGGCCGGCCGGCACGCTTGGCGGCCATGTCCCACACGGCGTTCACCACCGCCCCGATCGCCATGTGCATCACGCCCTTCTCGGGCCCGAGCCAGCGCAGCTGGCTGTCGGCGATCAGATCGTGGAAGAGCGATCCCGGATCGTCGCAGATCGTGTCCACATCCCGTCCGACCACATGTCCGCGCAGCGCCTCGATCGCGGCCACCTGGACCTCGTTGCCCCGCCCGATGGTGAACGTGAATCCATGACCCTCGAGCCCGTCGGCGGCGTCGGTGCGCAGCACGAGATAGGCGGCCGAGTAGTCGGGGTCCGGGTTCATCGCGTCGGAGCCGTCGAGCTCCCGGGAGGTCGGGAAACGGATGTCGAAGGTGTCGACCGCGACGACACGGGCGGCAGTTGGGGACACAGGAGGCCTTTCGGTCCGGAGCACTAGGTCGTACACGATGTGGCTTGTCGTACGGCGCTGTACGACAACGAGGAGGGTCAGTCCTGGGCACGGCCCGTCGTCACGCGCGCGATCATCAGGGCGACCAGGATGATTCCGCCGTAGATGGCCTGGATCCAGAACGACGGCACCTGCGCGAGGGTAAGCAGGTTCTGTACGACACCCAGGAGGAGCACACCTGTCAGGGCGCCGAACATGGTGCCCTTGCCGCCGTCCAGGCTGATGCCGCCGATGACCGCCGCCGCGAACACGGTGAAGATCATGTTGTTGCCCTGGTTGGCGCTGATCGCCCCCACATAGCCGGTCTGCATGATCCCGCCGACGGACGCGAGGCAGCCGGCGACGACGAACACGCCGAGCATCACGCGCTCGACGCGGATACCCGCAGCGCGGGCCGCGTCCGCGTTCCCGCCGATCGCGTACAGGGCGCGGCCGACGCGGTGGTAGCGCAGAACGAGACCGGCGACCGCGAAGGCCACCGCCGCCAGCCACACCGACATCGGAACGCGCAGGAAGGTCGTCGTGGCCAGGGTGAAGAACGCGTCGGGCATCCCGAACAGCGTCTTGCCCTTGGTCGCGCCGACCAGCAGGCCGCGCAGGACGATCAGCATGGCCAGGGTGACGATGAACGCGTTCAGCTTGAACTTCACCACGAGGATGCCGTTGAAGGCGCCGATCGCCGCGCCGACGACGAGGATCGCGACCAGCGCGAGCCCGGCGGGCCACTCGGTGCCCCAACCGGACTGGGCCGCGGGCAGCACGAGCAGGGCGCCCACCGCCGGCGCGATGCCGACCACCGACTCGAGGGACAGGTCGAACTTACCGGTGATCAGGACGAGCGACTCGGCGAGCACGACCATCGCGAGGGCCGCGGAGGCGCCCAGGATCGAGACGATGTTGCGTTCGGTGAGGAACGAGTCGTTGACGAACGACCCCAGCACCAGCAGGAGCAACAGGGCCGGGACCAGGGCGAGTTCACGGGCCCTGCGGAGCAGGACGGCCTTGGCCGAGCGGGGGCCGGTGACCGGGACGGGCGTGAGCGGCGGGGCCTTGGTGTCAGCCATGGTCCACTCCTTCGATGGAGGCGATCAGCTCGTGGTCGTGCCAGCCCGCCGGGTGCTCGGCGACGATCCGGCCGTGGAAGAGGACGAGGACGCGGTCGCAGCGGCGCAGGTCGTCGAGTTCGTCGGAGACCACGAGCACGGCGGTGCCGTCCTCACGAGCGCTGTCCATCCGGGCCAGCAGCGACTCCTTGGACTTCACGTCGACACCCGCGGTGGGATTGATCAGGACAAGCAGACGCGGGTCGGAGGCCAGGGCACGCGCCATGACGACCTTCTGCGCGTTGCCTCCGGAGAGGTCCGACACGGGCTGGTCGGGCCCCTCGGCGTGAATGTCGAGGCGCTCGATCAGGTCGGTGGCGAAGGCGCGTTTGCGACGGCTGCCGACGAACCCGTACCGGCCGAGGCGGCCGAGGACACTCATGGTCGCGTTGTCGCCGACGGTCATCCCGGCGACGAGGCCCTGCTCGTGCCGGTCCCGGGGCACGCATCCGACACCTGCCCGGAGCGCGGCCTGTACATCGCCGAACGGAAGCGGCCGACCGTCGAGACGGGCCGTGCCACCGGTCGGGGTGTGCAGTCCGGCGAGGGTCTCGGCGAGTTCGATCTTCCCGCTGCCGCTGGACCCGGCGAGCCCGACGACTTCGCCGTGGCGGACGCTGAAGCCGATCTCCTCGTACGACGGAGCGGTGAGCCCCTGCGCTTCGAGGGCCACCGGTGCGTCGTCGGGCACGGCGTCCCGCGCGATCGCCGTCGCCCGCTCCGCGAGGCTCTCCCCCGCCATGGCCTCCACCAGGGCGGCGCGGGGCAGGTCCGCGACCGGGGCGGTGGTGATCCAGCGGGCGTCACGCAGGACCGTGACGGTCTGGCAGACCTCGTACACCTCCTGGAGGTGGTGCGAGATGAACAGGAAGGTGACACCGGAGTCCTGGAGCGCCCGCATACGTCTGAACAGGCGCTCGATCTCGCGGTTGTCGAGCTGGGCGGTCGGTTCGTCGAGGATGATGAAACGGGCGCCGAAGCTCAGCGCCCGGGCGATCTCCACCATCTGGCGGTCCTCGACCTTGAGATCGGCGGTGCGTGCGTCCGGGTCGACGCGCACGTCCCAGGTGGCGAGGACCTCGGCCGCCTCCGCCTTCAGCCTGCGCCAGCTGATGAGCCCGCCGCGCCCGGTCGGCTGCCGGTTGATGAGGAGGTTCTCGGCAACCGTCAACTCCGGTACGACCGTGGGCTTCTGATAGACGCAGGCCACCTTGCGGCGCCAGGCGTCCCGGTCGGCGAGCGCGGGTGCGGGCTCGCCGTCGAAGCGGACGGTGCCCTCGTCGGGGGCCTGGAGGCCCGTGAGGACGTTGACGAGCGTGGATTTGCCGGCGCCGTTGCGGCCGACGAGGGCGTGGGACTCGCCGGGGAACACGGTCAGCTGCCCGTCCTGGAGAGCGACGGTGGGACCGTACCGCTTGACGATGTCCCGCGCCTCAACGAGTGGGGTGCTCATTTGACCGTGTTGCCCCAGAGCTTGGGGTCATCGACGTTGTCCTTGGTGACCAGCGGGGCGGGCAGCTGGTCCTCCAGGATGCCGCTGGGCAGCTTGACGATCTGGGAGTCGTGGTCGGTGGGGCCGGGCTTGAACGTCTTCCCCTGCATCGCGGCCTTGATGTAGTACATGCCGTACTTGGCGTAGGCGTCCGCGGGCTGGGAGACCGTGGCGTCGATCTCGCCCTTGCGGATGGAGTCGAACTCCTGCGGGATCCCGTCGTTGGAGACGACGACGATATGGCCCTTCTGACCCGCCGTCTTCAGCATGTTCTTGGACTTGAGGGTCTGCAGGGTGGGCGCGAGGTAGACGCCGCCGGCCTGCATGTAGATCCCCTTGATGTCGGGGTTGGCGTTCAGCAGGGTGTCGAGTTTGGATGCCGCGGTGTCGGACTCCCACTTGGCGGGGATCTCCAGGACCGTCAGCTTCGGGTACTTCTTCTTCACACAGGCGCGGAACGCCTCGGAACGGTCCCGGCCGTTGACGGAGGCGAGGTCGCCCATGATCTGCACGACCTTGCCGCTGGTGATGTGCTGCCCGAGGTATTCGCAGGCCTTCTCGCCGTAGGCGACGTTGTCGGCACGAACGACCATCGCGACCTTGCCCTTGTCGGGCGCGACGTCGACGGCGACCACGGGGACGCCCTTGCGTTCGGCCTGGTCGAGTCCGGCCTGGATCGCGGCGCTGTCCAGCGGGGCGACGACCAGGCCCTTCACGCCCTGGTTGAGCTCGTTGTTGATGTCGGTGATCTGCTGCGAGGGGTCGCTGTTGGAGTTGACGGTCCCCAGGGCGTCGACGCCTTCCGACTTCGCCATCTTGGGCACGTAGTCGTTGTACGACTGCCAGAACGGCGAGGTCAGCAGGGGCAGGATCACTCCGACCTTGCCGGTGCCACCACCACCGGCGCCGGAGGAACCGCTGTCCTTGGTACTGCCGCATGCCGTGAGCGCCAGGGTGCAGCAGGCGGCCGCGGCCGTCGCGCGCACCGCCCACGAGGAGATCCGCCTGTCTTGCCTTCCGTTCCGCACAGTACTGCCGGCCATCTGTCGGCTCCTCATCGAGCGTGATCGAGCAGTTGCCCGCATACTTATCAGACCACTCGGCCGCTACAACACCCTTCAGTGTCAAGTTTTCGCGCTTTTCGGCCATAGTGGTCGGACCACATCGATGGTTAGACTGCGGCCCACGGCGACAGAAGGAGTGGCGTGGACGAGACCCCGACCGGGACGGAACCGGAGATCACGGCGGCCGCTCCGCAGAAGGGCACCGTGACGGAGCGCGCCATCGAGCAGATCAAGGCGATGATCGCCGCGGGCCGGCTGGAACCGGGCGAGCGGCTGCCGACGGAACGCGATCTGGCGGCTCGACTGGGCATCTCACGCAGTTCGATGCGGGAGGCGATCCGTGCGCTCACAGTCCTCGGCGTGCTGGAGGCCCGGCACGGATCGGGCATCTATGTCACCCAGTTGGAGGCAGGCGACCTGCTGGAGACCTTCGGCGTGGTCGCGGACCTCTCGCGCGGGCCACGCCTGGTCGAACTGCTGGAGGTCCGGCGCATCCTGGAGTCGACCGCGACCGCACTGGCGGCGGCCCGGATCTCCGACGACCAGCTCGCCGAAGTGGAGAAGCACCTGACGGCGATGAACGCGACGGACGACCCTGAGGAGATCCTCGCGCACGACCTCGCCTTCCACCGGGAGATCGCGGCGGCGGCCGGCAACGAGACCATGGCGGCGATCCTGGAAGGCCTGTCCTCACGCACCTTCCGCGCCCGCGTCTGGCGCGGCTACCAGGAAGAGGGCGCCTTCACCCGTACCCGCCGCGAGCACGCCGCGATCCACCGGGCTCTGGTCGCCCACGACCCGGAGGCGGCACGGGCGGCCGCGGCCGCGCACGTGGGTGAGGTCGAGCAGTGGCTGCGGGCGCAGCTCGGCCCCTAAGAGGTATCCCGTAATGCGGGGTGAGGTGGGCCTTGCCGGGGTGGGTGCTGCGGTTACCGGACGTCGAGTTTGAGGTTGTGTAGTGCTGC
>NZ_JBSFJX010000091.1:0-32869 GCF_053598275.1 Streptomyces sp. NPDC001156
TGGGGAAGCGGTAGGAGTCGATCCGGGCACCGTATCGTCTGACCCAGTCCGCGGTGACCAGCGCGGACAGCCACTGCGGGGCCGCCGCTGACAGGACCTCCAGGGCAGCTCGCAGGGTCTCGCCCACGAACTCCATCCGGTTCAACGTCCGCACCGCCGCGAGCACGTGGGTGGAGTCGGTCCGCTGACGGCCCCCCGCGCGCAGCAGCCCGAGCCCAGAGATTCGCTCAAGGACCAGGTCCAGGACCTTCTCCTCCAGGCCGTGCTCGATCAGCCGGGCACGGAAGTCGCAAAGAACGGAGAAGTCAAACCCCGGGTCGTCCAGCTCAAGACCGAGGAGGAACTTCCAGTCCATCCGGGCCCTCACCTGGTCAGCGGCCTGCCGGTCGGTGAGCCCCTCGGCATACTGCAGCACCGACACCAGCGCCAATGCCCCGGGCGAGACCGCCGGCCGCCCCCGTCCGGGGAACGCCTCGGCGAACGACTCGTCCTCGAACAACGGACCGAGCGCCTCACGAACACGGACCGCAAGCGTCCCCTTCGGAAACGAAGCCCGCACCACCCGCGCAGTCAGCTCCGGCACTCCGCGATCAGCCCGCGGCTCCAGCGACATCCAGCCCCACCCTCGATCGGCGAACAGGACGATCATGGCAGCCCGGCACACTCGGCATCACCAGTTCGCGGATTTCCCAACGGAGTCGTTCACGCCCGGGGTTCCTCGCATCCCGAGTACGGCGGCGCGGAGCGCCGCCGTACCGCTTAGAAATGCTCCCACGACGGAGTCGTGCTCAGTCCGGGCGCTTCTGGTTCTCGATGTACCGGATGACCGGAGGATGCCGCCACCGCCTGCGGCGGGCTGCTCAACAGCGCGTTGGTCACATCCAGACCGACCCTGCGTGCCTCGCACTGGGGTCCGTGCGATCCCGAGGGGATCGCAGCGACGCGCGTGCCGGAACCCTGCTCCACACCCACGACATCACGCAGGGACTGACCGTGGACTGGCTGCCACCAGCGCTGCTGAGCGCCGCCATACTCGACCGGCTCTTCCCCGTCGTTCCCCCGGAGACCCACCCAGGTACTTCTCTGTCGGAGCCCGGAATCGCCGCCGGGCCCGGTTCAGGTCGATGACCTCGAACCGGGCCCGGCTATGTGCTGAACCGGTCCTTCTACGGTGAAACGAGCAGTTGCTGAGCCGCCGTCGGAACTACCTTGCCGACAGCGTTGCGGGGCAGCCGAGGAACAACCCGAATCAAGGTCGGGACCGCGTAGGACGCCAGGAGCTCCGAGGCCAAGGCCCGGATCTCCCGCTCCAGGTCCTCCGACGCGCTGCCGTCCGGCTCGACGACGCACGCCACGATCTCACCGAGCCGGTCGTCCGGATAGCCGAACACGTACGCCTCGACCACCGAGGGGTGCTGGCTCACAGCCGCAGCAACCGTCGCAGGGTCGATCTTCTCGCCGCCGCGGTTGATGAAGGTCTTCAGACGTCCGCGGAGCGCGACGGTTCCTTGAAGGGTGAGCTCGAACAGATCCCCTGTCCGGAGCCAACCGTCGTCCGTCAGAGCACGGCTCGTGGCCTCCGGATCGTCCAGGTAGCCGGCCATCACCGAAGGACCACCCAGTTCGAGTTCTGCGTACTGCCCATGAACGGCGCCCCCGCGCACTTCGACTCCGGCGACAGGCGCTCCGACGTCGCCGGGCCCCTGCTCCGAGGTCCGAAGATCGGGACCGCAGACGAAGGACGTCGCCTCGGTCACGCCGTACCCGTTCAGGACCGGCCGACCGGTTCGCTCCATGAACCGTGCCGACAGATCGCTGGCGGTCGGAGCGCCACCGACAAGACAGAACCGCAGCTTCGACCAGTCGATTTCGCCCATCACCGGGACGCGAAGCAGCCTCTCCACGGCAGCCGGCACCGTCGGCCACGCAGTGGGCGCGAGCGGCACATCCGCGAGCGCGGACGTGGAGAGCCGCCCGAACGCGTCGACCGACGATCCGGTCAGCGTCGGGGCGAGGGCGGTCCAGTTGACCCCATAGCAGTGGAACAGCGGCAGGGTGCCAAGAATGCGATCACCAGGGCCGAACTCGGCCCACTTGATGATGGCGGAGATGTTCGAGACCAGCCCCGCGCGGGTGTGTAGCACCGCCTTGGGGGCGCCGGTCGTCCCGCCCGTAAACAAGATCTGTGCCACCTCGGAGGGCAGATCCTGGCGGGCGCCCGCCGCACCGGTGTCGGTGATGCGGTCGCCTTCGAGGAGGAACGCCGGCCGGGCGATGCCGAGCCGACGGCCCTCCTCGTTCGCGGGCAGGCCTCGTTCCATGGGCATCACCACAGCGCCGGCGAGGCCGGCAGCCAGGTAATTCGTCACGAACGAGATGGGCGTGGCCTCACGGATGACCACTACCTGGTGGGGACGCAGACCCCGGTCACGTAGCTCCTCGACTTTGTTGAGTGCGCGCTGCCGCAGGACGCTGCCGGTGACGATCTCCTGCTGCTCGTGATCGTGCCACTCGCCGAGCGTCAGCTGCTCGAACCTTGGCCCGAACAGATCAGCGATGAACGAACTTTCCACTCTGGTCCTTCTCTCGCAGCGAGTCGGCTCGTGAGTGTGCCGGGTCAAGGTGAGCCGGCCTGAGGTAGTGCGCCGGCGTTACAGGGCTGCCTGGGGCTCGAAGACCTTGCTCTCGGTCACGATGACCCACTGCTTGTTGACGGCGAACTTCTCCTCGTCCGCGACCAGCTCGTCGTTCAGCGGGCCGGAAAAGGAGCGCCGGATCGAGTCCATGTCATCGAACCAGAGTTCGGAGATGCCGTCGAACTGTGACGTCTGGGTGCGGACCGGGATCGTCACGTTCTGCACATACTTGCGGCATTCGGGCAGGCAGCGGCGGACGACGTCGTTGTGCGTCTCATTCCAGTAGGTCTGAGCTTCCTCGCGGCTCATGTCCGGGCGGAAGTTGAACATGGCGATGATCTTCAGCATGAGCACTCCAAGAATTGAAGTTGGCGTCAGATTTGATTTTGGAGCTATCCTGAACTCGATGTCAAGGCACCGCACTTGGAGCCAGAACGAAGCGGGGAGGTCCAGTTGTGAGCAGAGGCGACACGGCGCCGCGCCCATCGGGCGCTCTGACCAGGAAGGGCGCGGCCACACGCGCCCGACTCATCCAGGCCGCCCAACGAGTGTTCAGTGAGCGGGGCTTCCTTCAGTCCAAGATCACTGACATCACCGCGGCAGCGGGTACGGCCAACGGCACCTTCTACACCTACTTCGACTCGAAGGAGCAGGTGCTGATGGCCATCGCCGACGAGGTGGTCGGGCGGTTCCTGGGAACTCTCAGGGAAGGGCGTTCGGCAAGCCGCGACCCGGCAGAGGTCATCTCGCACGACAACCACCAGTACGTCGTGGCCTACCGGGCACACGCCGACATCATGCGCGTGATCGAGCAAGCGGCGACGTTCAACGACGAGATGGCGGCGTTGCGCCGATCGATCAGAGAAAGGTTCGTCGAACGCGCCGCTCGGAGCATCCGAACGTGGCAGGCGGAGGGCCTGTGCAGCTCGGCTCTCGCGCCGCGCATCGTGGCGGCGCTTCTTGTCGCGATGGTCGACAACTTCGCGTACAACTGGCTGTCACTCGGCCAGCCGCATCCCGAGGATGAAGTGGTGCACGCGATGAACGAGATCTGGATTCGGGCACTGCGTATCCCCATGGCGGCCCATACGCATTCCGCGCAGTTATGACCGAGCCCGACCTGGCCCATCGGTCGCAGCTCGTCTCCGTCAGCGCCTCCGGGGCAGCATGAAATCCGCCCGGATCGGCTTCGATCGGCACCAGGAACCTCACAGCGAGTACCCACCAGCCGGCCCTGAGGCGGCGCTGGTCGACGTCTGCCCGAAGTTGGAACGTGTTTCCGTGTCGTGGTACAGATGACGGCATGAAGTCCCAGACCGACCCCAAATCGCCGGTGAAGCTGACCCGCAAGGGGGCGGCGACCCGTGCGCGGCTGGTGGCGGCGGCCGGCAGGGTCTTCGCTGAACTCGGCTTCTTGCAGACCCGGATCACTGACATCACCGCGGCAGCGGGTACGGCCAACGGCACCTTCTACGTCTACTTCGACTCGAAGGAAGACATCCTGCGCGCGGTTTTCGACGACGTGATCGCGGACTTCCTCGAAATGCTGCGCGAGGGCCGCCCGGTCGACGCGGACCCCATCGCGTTGATCGCCCACGACAACGAGCGGTACTTCGTCGCCTACCGCAAGAACGCAGGCGCCATGCGGGTGCTCGAACAGGTGGCGACCTTCAACGACGAGTTCGCAGCGCTGCGCCGATCGGTGCGTGACCGCTTCGTCGTGCGTGCCGAGCGCAGCATCGAGCAGTGGCAGCGCGCCGGCCTATGTGATCCGGACTTCGCGCCGCACATCGTGGCCGCTTTGCTGGTGGCGATGGTCGACAACTTCACGTACACGTGGCTGGGGCTCGGTGAGAGCTACGACGCGGATCGGGTCTCCAAGGAGATGACCAGCGTCTGGGTCAAGGCTCTCGGTCTCAGGCGCCGCGACTCGTAGCCCGAGTCTTTTGGGAATCTTGGTGTTTCCCGGTACGGGAGCATGAGCGGTTGGCGTGCTCGAGGCTGTTCTCGCAGGCGAGCAGCGCTGTGGACCGGGAGCGCAGGAAGCCGGTCCAGGTGGGGCACGTGTGCTGGGGCGCCGAGTTGATCCCAGCCTCCTTGAGTACCTCCCGGACGGTGGAGGCGGCACCTTCATCCCGAAAACGAGTAGTTCGCCATGGATGCCTCGATGCCCTCAGTACGGGCCATCCTGGCAGCCTGTGCGTGCCAACAATCCCGTCACCCTATGCGATCTGCGCGTACTCGTGGATGAGGGCGCCAAGGCGGTCGCGTCGGATGACGCGCGATGGGCCATCGACGGCGGGTGGTTCGGGCGCGTCGAGACCCTCGAGGCATCGCTGTCTGAGTGATCGGTGAGGCCGGTGTTCGTTGTGGTGGTCGGCGTACTCGTCGACGACGAGGTGCAGGTGGCGCTCTGCGGTGATCAGGACCTGGTCTGTACCGCTTCGGTGGCCTCATCCACGAATACGCGCAGGTCGCATAGAGGGACGGGGGTTGTCGGCACGCACAGGCGTCGCTGCCACTGCAGCGGAACTGGCTCTCCAACGGCACCACATGGCAGTCCAGGCCCTTGGCCGCTGCTGCCGCTTTGACGCGCAGTGCGCACTAGCCTGCCGTAGTAGCTCTGCCCTTGCCGAAAACTCATCCGCCCTGGTGGTAGCCGGTGTGCGGGATGTCGACCGCGGTCGCTCGCGCCGGCATCCTCACGTGGCTGTCGACACCGCGGCATGATGATCGACCGTGCTGCTACGACTTGCCTACCTGGGCGTGACGAACGCATTCGGCCTGCTGCGCCTGCTGCCGATGAGCGCCCGGGACAAGGACGCGGAGATCCTCGCCCTGTGTCATCAGATCACGGTGCTGGAACGCCAACTCGGCAAGCAGAGGGTGCGGTTCACCCCGACCGACCGGGCGTTCCTGGCGGCGCTGCTGCCCCGGCTGCCACGGCATGTGCTGCGAGGACGCGGCTGCTGGTACGCCCGGACACGGTGCTGCGATGGCACCGCGACCTTCTCGCACGCCGCCACGCGGCCCGTTCTCGACCCAAGCGCCCGGGGCGACCGCGCACCGTGCACTCGATCAGAGTCCTGGTGCTGCGCCTGGGGCGCGAAAATCGGCTCTCCTGCCGTATATACAGTGGAGAGCCTGTTTTACGCCATCGGGGATACGGCGGAATCAGAACGAGACACCCGCTCGTTCAGGCTGCTCGGGGCGGCTGGCCAGTGGGGGCGGCTGCAGGCTTGCCGTTGTAGGCGTGGTGCGTGCAGGTGCAGCGGCGCACGAGGAGGATCCCACCACCGTGGGGCAGCGGCACGTCCTTGGTCTGGCGGCACTCGTCGTGCAGATCCTTGTAGCCCGGACGCTGGGCCAGGGCGCACTCGGCGGACATGGTCGAGGTGTCGACGGTCGCGCTCATTGGAAGATCCCCCCGCTGCTGAACGAGTTCATTGCGCGGGTGCGCTCGCGCATGGCCGTGAGGCGCTCGTCCTCGGTTGCGGGGCGGACGCGAGCGGGGTCGGCGTCCCACTCGCGTCCGCCGGTCACTGGCCGGAGCTGGACGTACGGGCCCTCACGCCCCATGACGTAGCCCAGCTTGGTCGTCGCGGTGTCGACGACCAGGGTGCCTTCCGGATGCCCCTCCGCCATCACTCGCGACCCGCTCGCCGGAGTGCGTTCGCCAGGCGGTCAGCCACGTCGGCGCGAACCTGTCCCAGCTCGACCAGCTTCAGCTCGGGCGACGCGGGGTCGACCCTCAGGGAGGGGAAGACGATCCCGGCGTCGTCCAGCGCTGCTCTCAGGGCTTCCACTGCCGTGTACGGGTCGACGTCCCGCTTCTGCTTCGTAGCCATGAACCGGACGCTAGAAGTGGGGAGTTGGCTGGCGGTATGCTGTTTTCTTGAGTTTGCTCAATGAGTGGCTCAGATTGCTGGTGTTTTCTCCTGAGCTCCGCCTTACCCCGTAGTGCCGAGCTGGGGACCCCTCCATGCTGATTGGATCAACGCCCCTGGAAGGGAGAGCGTCCATGGCTCGTCAGCTACGCTTCACCGGCACGGACAGCAAGGTCGACGGCTGCCCCGCCCTCCATACGGACGTCGGTACCGGCGACATCGTCGTTCAGGGCACGCCGGTCACCGACCCCGCAGACCTCGCGCAGCTTCAGCACTTCGGGCCGGACGAGGCCGCAGTGGTCGTGCCGCGCGAACTGCTCGTGAACTGGGGGCCGAAGGAGATGGAGCGGGTGCCCGAACTGGTCGACCGGGACACCTTCCGGCGCCTCTTCGAGACCTTCGAACACACCGCCTGGCGCCTGGAGACGCGCCGCGGCTACGCCTCTGACCGTCAGGACCCTGACTATCAGGCGTTCCTGGCCACCGGCGCTTCGACCTGCGACCCCAGCGAGCCCTGGTTCATCAACATCCGGCGCCAGACGGACGCTGGCAAGCGGGTCGGTCGTGTCCGCATCGCCGACAACCCGCCCACCACGGAACAGCTGTTCCTGCTCGACTACGCCCGCCACAACGCGGCCGTCGGGGAGGACATCCGCTATCTGTGGCGCCAGGACGCGGAACGGGCCAGTCTGCCCGCCGAGGACTTCTGGATCTTCGACTCGCGCCTCGTCGCCCTGCTGCACTTCGACAACGACGACAACCTGCTCAGCATCGAAGTGATCACGGAACCTGCGGAGGTCGTGCGGTACTCCATCGCACGTGACGCGGCCGTGCACCACGCCGTGCCGTACGACCAGTTCGCCGCGCAGGTGGCCACGACCGAGTAGAGCGTGTGACCGGTGAGCACTGACTACCAGCAGGCACGGGCAGCGTTGGGGGCGCGACTTCGCGAACTCCGCTTCTCGTGCCCCGGTGGCCGGCTCACCGGTCAGCAACTCGCACAGCGGCTCGGCTGGCCGGGCTCCAAGGTCAGCAAGCTGGAGAACGGCAAGCAGACGGCCACCCCCGAGGACCTCCGAGCGTGGGCCGACGCGACCGAGCAGCCGGATGTGTACCCCGAACTCGCGGCGAGACTTGCCGGATTCGAGTCCCACATCAGGTCGTGGCGCCGAGCCCTGGCGAACGGCTTCAAGCCCCTCCACGAGAGCCTGAGCAAGGAGATCGAACGCACCTCCGAAATATGGGTGTGGGAGGAGTCGGTGGTCGCCGGTCTGATGCAGACCCCCGAGTACGCACGCCACGTCATCCGGCGCTACGCGGAACTGCTGGGTTCGGCGAGCGACATCGAGGACGCCGTGCGCGCCCGGGTACAACGCCAAGAGTGGCTGTACCGGTCCGGCCGCAAGCTCCACGTGCTGATGTGGGAGGCCGCGTTGCGGTCACTGATCTGCCCTCCCTCGGTACTGGGCGCACAGCTCGACCGGCTGACCGGCATGATCGGCATGGACACGGTCGAGTTGGGCATCATTCCGTTCACCGCTTCCGTGAAGATCGTGCCCGCCAACGGTTTCTGGGTCCTTGATGACCGTCTCGTTGTCGCGGAGGACTGGCATGCGGAACTGTGGCTGGACGACGCCGACAACGTCGCCCTGTACACGAAGGTCTGGAAGACCCTCCGGGAGTCCGCCGTGTACGGGGCCGACGCCCACAACGTCATCAACGCGGCTCGACGATCTCTGAACGCGCGGTGACAGCACCCCGCCGACGGCCTTCCTGGGCCGCTAAAGGGCCTGAGAGTCCCCTGACTCTCGCGATGGGCGCCAAACGTCGACGTGTTATTGCTGGGCGTTGGCGTGGTGCTGGGTGAGGGACCGCCAGCGTCGTTCGAAGTCGTCGACGTGCTCGCTGATGTCGTGGACGGTGAGGGGCTTGTTGTACTGGGCGGTGACCCCGTGGACTGCGCAGTCGTGCGCGATGGCGTCCAACGCCGGTGTACTGCCGCCTACCCGGTGCTCGGCCCAGATCGTGTAGAGCCGGAAGGACAGAAAGTAGCGGCGCAGAGTGGAGGGACTGATGGGCTTTCCGCTTCGGCCGTGCATGCCCCTGTCGGCGAGATAGGCAGACAGCTTCTGGCCGGTGGGTTCGTCGCCGTGCTGCGTTTGGTACTTCCTCCACGCGAGGTAGTAGCGGTCGACGAGGGTGAGGTCCCCTTCTTCAGCCGACGTGTGGGGTGAGTGCCCGTCGATAGTGGCCTTCATGTGCGGGCGGCGCTTCTCCTTCGTGGCGTGCGTGGCGTGCGTGCCTGTGTCGGAGGGTATCGGCTCGGGGTCTTCCTCGGCGGCGACGGACTCGTGTGGTGCCTGCACCGCAGGGTCGGCAGTAACCCTTGCGGCTGGCGATGCAGTGCCGGTGTTCGTCGCGCGTTCTTGGAAATCCACGACGAGCGCTTCTTGGTCCTTGTTCGTGGCAGGTGGTGCGCCGGCGGCCGTGGTGCCGTCTTGCTCGTACACGGGAGCGGCCAGAGCGGCGTCGGGCTGAGTGGGGTGCTTTCGTGCGTGGGTGAGGTGGGCGCCGGCAAGCTCCTTGGCGGCTTCCTCGTCCGTGCGCCGCGGGCTTGATAACAAGTCAGGTCCTGGAGCCGAGGCGGGCGTTGTGGGCGGCAGGCCGTCGCCCCATGACTGTGCCGCTGACTGTGGGGAGTCGGCACCAGCCGCCTTAAGTCCGCGACGTTGCCTGTGCGCCGGGGCGAGGACCGATGGGGTAGTGCCTGGACCTTGCACAGGTTCGATACCTGGTGCCGCCGGGGCCGTGTCCATCAGCGGGACGCCGTACTTCGCCAGCCTCAGGGGCATGAGCGAGTCCACCGGGGCTTTGCGGCGCCAGGCGCGGCCGAAGCGGGAGCGCAGGCGGGCCTGGTAGACGAGACGTTCCTGCTCCAGCTTGATGATCTGGTCGTAGGAGCGCAGCTCCCACAGCTTCATGCGGCGCCAGAGCAGGAACGTGGGGACGGGGGAGAGCAGCCAGCGGGTAAGGCGGACGCCCTCCATGTGCTTGTCCGCCGTGATGTCCGCGATCCGGCCGATCGCGTGGCGTGCCGCCTCGACGGCGACCACGAACAGCACCGGGATCACCGCGTGCATGCCCACGCCCAGCGGGTCGGGCCAGGCCGCCGCGCCGTTGAACGCGATCGTCGCCGCCGTCAGCAGCCACGCCGTCTGCCGCAGGAGCGGGAAGGGGATGCGGATCCAGGTCAGCAGCAGGTCCAGGGCCAGCAGGACGCAGATGCCCGCGTCGATGCCGACCGGGAAGACGTAAGCGAAGTTCCCGAACCCCTTCTTGATGGCCAGCTCGCGGACGGCCGCGTATGAACCCGCGAAGCCGATCCCGGCGATGATGACGGCCCCGGAGACGACCACGCCGATCAGCATGCGCTGGACGCGGGTGAACACAGGTAGCGCCGGCGGTGCGGCCGATGGCGTTTTGCTACCCGTGGGGTGGGATGGACTGCCCTTCGCCACGGTCTGACGTTGAGGGGCCGGCCAGTTGTGTCGGGGCAGCGTGAAGCGCGCTGGTTCGATGGGGGTCATAGGGCCTCAACCTGCGGCGTGTGCGTGTGCTTGCCGAGGAGGTCGTTGATGAGTTGCTCGGTTTCGATCTCGAGCGAGACATCCAGCATCCGGTTGACTTGCTGGACGCGGGAGATCGCCGTGTGCAGCCCGGACCGGTTCCCGGCCGCCCATTCGATTTTCATCCAGTCGCGGTACAACAGCTCGGCTGTCTCATCCACCTCAAGCCCTGTCGCGATGGCCTGCCGGGCGGCGCTGAGGTCATGGTGCGGGCTGGCCGGGGTGCGGTAGGTGGCCACGGTGTGGGCGACGTCGATGATCCGGGTGATCATCTCCTGCTGGTAGGGCTCGGCCCACGGCGGCGGTCGGGTGCCGAAGGGGCGGCCGCGTACGAGGGACAGTGCCTTTTCCAGGTCCGGCAGTCCGGCCGCGGCCTGCGGGAGGGCCCGCTCGGCGAGGTGGAGGAAGGTGTTCCAGTCGCAGCGCACGGCGGGGGCCAGGAGGTAGGGGTCGTCGCCGCTGCGGCGGCGTGGCACGTAGGCGTTGCCGGCGGCGTCGTTGCCCAGGGCGCGCCGCAGCCCTTGCAGGCGGGCGTTGAGGGTGGCTGGCGACCAGGGGTTGAGGGGGTCCATGTCGGCGCACAGCGCGTCGGCGGTACGTCCGGGGCGGAAGAACATGAGCGCGGCGAGCTGGGCGATGCGCGGGCCGTGGCCACTATGGCCGACCCGGTCCACCTGAACCGGTCCCAGCACCCGGATCTCCGGCGCGTTCAGGTCGTGCGCCCCAAACTCCTTGTCGCCGGCCGTGGCGTGGTCAGGCTCCCGGGCCGGGGAGCGTGGAGCCTTTTCGGGTGCGGTCTGCGCCGGATCGGTCTCCGGCGCCTGTGTGGTTGCTGGGTTGTGTTCTTCGTCGCCATCGCCGCCGTCAGTCCGGCTACGGGGCGGGGTGCCGGGCCAGAGCCGCAGCGAGGATGGATCAGCGGAGGCCGCCAGCAAGGCCGGGAACACCTCACCGTCACCCCCGTTCGCTCCGACAGACATCGGCGCGCACGTATCGCTCTCCGCGCTGGCTTCTGCGGCCGCCGGCTCCTCTGCCTGATCCGGCTCGGGCGGTGCCTCAACGCCGAGTTCGTCTGGAACCTCCTGCCAGGGCCCCTCGGCCTCCTGGGCGGGCTGCCCGGACAGAGCGAGCGCCGCGGTGATCTGCTGGTAGGCGGCATGCTCCAGGCGCTGCACCGTGATCTCGTGACCGAGGTAGTCGAAGGGCTGCGGCGTGCTGACGGAGGCGTTGAGGACCTCAGCTTGGGGGAAGTGCGCCGCCGCAGAGCTCGCCGGGGCGACCAGCGTGACCGGAAGGCGGCCCGCCTTGTCGATCACGTCGGCGAACTCCCACGCGGTGTCCGGGTCCATGACGGCCGCGCACAGCAGCAGATACGGCTGGTGCGCGGTCTCGGGCATCTGGTGGGCTTCCAGCAGCCGCTCGGTCAGGTCACGCAGCGCGTGCGCCGGCTGCCGCATGTGCGCGATGCGGCAGGTCGGCAGCAGCTGCGGCAGGTCCTCGCCGAACCCGATGGTGACTACTTCGACGTCGGCCGCCCACGGGCTCATGCCCAGCTCCAGGGCCAGCGACGTGCACACCTCGGTGATGTGCACCGGGTTGCCGTCCAGCAACAGGGCGGGCAGAGAAGCGAGGTTGGCGAGCACGAGGTCGTCGGAGGCGGTGCTGCCCACCGTGACCAGGCCGGGGTACGGCGCTGACACGCCTTGGGCCTCGTCCTCGTCCAGGAGCTCGGCGTCGCCGGCCAGCCGCCACCAACCGGCCTGCCCCGTCGTGAACGGCGCCCGGGGCTCCTGAGAGAGGTCCTCCGGGAGCACGTGAAGGAAGCGGGCCCCGATCCGCGCGGCCCGCAGCCCGGGCACCTGTTCACCGTTCTGTTCGGCCAGGTGCGCGAGGGTGCGCAGCGCCCGGTCCAGGCGGGCGGCACCGGCCGGTTCGGCGGCCGCCGCGAGCTTCGCCTCCGCGGGGGAGGTCTCCGGCGCGATGACGATCTTCTCTCCGGGCTGGCGACGGCGGCGCTGCAGCACGCGCCGCACCGTGAGGGCCCCGGTGATCGCGGCCGCCAGGAGTGCTCCCGCGCCCAGCACGGTGCGCAGCTGCAGCGGGCTGCTCGCCGGGTGCGACGCCGGTTCCTGCGAGGCGGCCGCGGTGGGGGACGCGAGGGCGTGCGACGGTGCGGCCGACTCGGCTGCGCTGGGGCTGGGGCTGGGGCCGGATGTCGTGGGCGCAGCAGCGTGCCGCTGGCCCTGGTCGGGGCTAGCCGCCTCGCTGGGGTGGCTGGCCTGCTCGCTGGGCGCGGACGACTCCGGCGCGGGTGTGGCTGACACACTCGGCGAGGCAGTCGGCGCGTTGTCCTCCTCCTGGCCATGGTGCGGGACTTCGGTGGCCAGGGGCGCGTGCGGCCGGCTGCCCGTTCCGATGGCCGGGTCGTCATCCCTGGGGCGCTCGTGCTGGCCGGATGTGGCACCCGGGACTGTGATCTGCTGCCCCGCGTAGATCACGTCCGGGTCGGTGATGTCGGGCAGGCCGTGCGGCTGGGTCTTGCCCCGGCTGGCCTCGAACAGCTTCGGCCACGCGTCGCCGTCTCCGAGTTCGTCCTTGGCGATCTTCGACAGGTAGTCGCCCGCGTGCACGGTGACCACGTGCTCGTCCTGCTCGGAAGCGGCGGCCGCCCTCTCGCCCAGCTGCGTACGAGCCCCGCTGGCAAGCGCGGACGGCGCGTGCCCGGCCGACGGCTCGGGCATCTGCAGCTCCCAGCCGGGCTGCAGAAAGCTGTTGGCCCGAAAGACCTGGCCGTCGCCCATGACGCGGCCCTCGTTGAGCGCGGCGATCTCCCGCCACCGCTCGCCGTCGCCGAGCTCCTTGTCGGCGATACTCCACAGGCTCTGCGCCGGCCGTACCTGGCGCACTGTGTAGGTGCGGGATTCCGTCGCGCTGGTAGCTGAGGCCACCCCCTGGTGTGTGTCTGCGGGCTGCTGTGCCTGGGCCTGTCCGGGCACGCGGGCCGCGCTCGTGGACGGTGCGGCCTGGGCTGGGGAGGCCAGCGCCGAGCTGGTGGGCAGCAGGACCAGAATGCCGCCGATCAGTGCGGCCGCGGCGCGCTGGGAGGCGCCCAAGCCTCGGGGCGCGTGCCACGTCCGGCCGCGCAACTGGGCCATCAGCTCCCGTACCGCGCAGAACGCGAACTGAGCCCATCCGACCCACCCCACGCAGGCGAGCAGCAGCAAGAACAGCGAACCGGTGTCCTGCCTATCCAGCAGGTGCGCGAGATCGTCATGGCTGGAGGCCCAGATGACGGGGGTGACCCAGGCCAGCAGAAGCGGCAGGCCGCCGACCGCGCCGATCAAGACCAGCAGACTGACCACGGCCTTGAGGACCCGTGCCACGGCGGAGCCTGAGGTAGGGGAGTGGATGGTGCGCATCAATTTCCTTCGGGTGCGGTGACGCCGTGCAGGAGCGTCGCCTTGCCATGACCGGTCACCTCGAGACTGCTGATCCCGACCGCGGACAGGAACTTCGTGGCGTAGGAGTCGTTGACGGTGACGGTGAGCGTCTTGCCGTCCGCGGAGACGCTGACGGTGCCGGCGGCGCTGGCGGCGTGCAGATAGGCCTGGGCGGCGGCCTGCGCGGCCTGCGGATCGACAACGATCGCCTGGCCGGTGACGGCCTGGGCTGGGTCGATGGCCTGCCCGCCGGCCCGGGCGGCCTCGCCGGCGATGTAGTCGGCGCGTTCCGTGGCGCGCATCTTGCTTCCGCCGTCGACCGCGATGCCGATGATCCCGATCAGCGCGACGACACACACGGCCACGAACACGGTGACGCCGCCACGGTCGTCAAGCCGCTTCCGGCGCACGGCAATCCAACGGCAGGCCATCAGTCCCCCCGCTGCCTGTACTGATCAACTACGGAGGTTGCGGTCGAGGTGAGCGTGCGGGCCCCTGGCACGCCGGGCAGCAGCAGGTCCGACAGATTGACCGTGCAGCGAACCGTCGCGGTGACCGTTCCGACCTGGCCCACCGGCACATTGAGGCCCCCTGTGTTCACGCTGACGCTGATGGAGGCGCACTTGATGCCCTGGTCGTCCAGGGACTGCGAGGCTGCCGCGTGGGCGGCGTCCTGGGCGGCGGCCGCCGTGCGGTGAATCGACGCCTCCCGCGCGGCATCCTCCGCCGCAGCGTCGATCTTCGCACCGGACGTGACCAGACGGCCCCCTGCAATGGCCAGACACAGGAACATGATCAGCGACGGAAGGATGATGGCAGCCTCCACCGCGGCACTGCCCTCATCACTTTGAACCGCACGGGCCCAACGGGCCGTGTATCGCACGTGGGTCACCTCCCTGGGACCGTCCAGCGCTCCACCGGACCGGACGCCGACTGCGTGATCTTGAGGCCTGACAGGCCGGGGATCATCGACTGGGCCCTCCCAGACACCTGGACCTGCACCCGCTGCCCGCTGCTGCCGGCAAAGACGCTGTAGCTGAGCAGACTGTCTCCTGCTGTCCGACCGAGCACTTCCCGCGCCCGGGCCGCACCGTCGCCCGGGCTCGCTTGATAGGAGCGGGCCGCGCTGGCGCCTTCGCGGGCGGCGGTCAGGGCGATCTGCCGCGCGTAGTACCACATGGAGGCCTGGATGACGGCGACGGTGGCGAGCAGCACGAACGGGAAGACGATCGCCATCTGGATGGAGGTGTCCCCGCGGTCGTCGCGCCATCCCCGCTCCCGCCACCAGGCTTTCAGCCCCTCCGGATAGGCCATCACAGGCCGGCGAGCTGGCCGTTGTACTTGGCGATGACGACGGCGATGGTCCCTGCGATCAGGACGGCACCGGTGACGGCGGCCACCCAGATGATGACGGTCGTGGTGGAGATGTCGCCGCGGTCCGGACGGCGGGCGGCCTCCTGAAGGCCCTCCTGCACTCGGGTGGTCAGCCGGAGGATCGCACGATTCGCGTGTGCCCAGGTGCGCGCTCCTCGGCGGCCACGCCCCGGTCCGCGGGACGCGCCGTACGGGCCGGTGTGCGGGTGCGTGGTCGCGCGGAGCACAGCACGGCGGGTGCGGGCTGCGATGTACTTCATGATCTGTACCCCTCCAGAGAGTTGAGCACGATGAGACGGTCAGACAGTGAGCATGCGGATCACCGCGGGGAACGCCATCAGCAGCATCACCAGCACCGCGAGCAGGGCGCCCGGCGCGGTCATCTTTTCGCTGGCCGTGTTCGCCTCGGCGGCCTGGTCGGCCAGCAGTTCGGCGTTGAGCGCCGCGGTGCGGGCCCGCAGTGCCTTGTAGACGGCGGCGCCGTCGGTGGCGCTGCCGCGCATGATGTCGGCGACGTCGTCCAGGACGGGCAGGTCGTACTCGTGGGCGAGTTCCGTGAGTGCTTGATACGGCGGGATCTTCTCCAGTCGGGCGCGCCGCAGGGCGCCTTGCAGATAGAGGAAGGGCCAGCCCTCGCCGACCTCGGCGGCTTTCTCCAGGGCCTCGGCAGGGCCGGCGTCGGCGGCCCGCTTGAGGGCAACCAGGTCGAGGTAGGCGGACAGGGCGTGCGTGAACTCCTCCCGTGCCCGCTTGGCCTGGTCCCGCACGGCGAGATCGGGAGTGATGAACAGCAGACCTGCGACGAGGAGTCCGACGCTGGCGGGCACGTAGAACGGCAGGGAAACGCCCGTGATGATCCACGGAATCGTCGCGATCATCGGGCAGAGCAGGCCGAGCGCGGCGAGCGCGGTCTTCTTGAGCATGAACTGGCCCGGCCCCTGCCCGAGCAGCGCCAAGTTCTTCGCCGGAACCCGTACGCCCGGAAGCCGTTCGAGGCGGGCCAGCAGCCACCGGCCCCACACCTCCTCGCGGTCCAGTTCCGGTTCGGGCATCGTCAAGGTGGCCGGGGCACTGCGCTTGAGGGCTGGCCCCAACGCGGGCTGCGGCTGCAGGAGTTCCCGGATGAGCAGCGCGAGGCCGGCGCCGATCGTGCCGCCGGTCAGTACAACGGGGATCAGGTTCATGTGGTGGCTCCTTCCGGCTCCCGGGCGGTGATCGGCAGGTCCGGCTCCGGCGCGGGTGTGGGCAGCCGGACGGTGCTGGTCGGGTCGGTGACCAGAAAGCGCGGGATGCGGCGGAAGGAACCCAACTGCCGCATCAGGGCGAGCACCCCGATGAACCCGGCCGTCAGGAAGGCGAGCACGAGTTGTCCCAGCAGCGTGGCGTAGGGCTTGGTGTAGGACGGGACGAAGAACCCGGCCACCACGACACCCACGGTGATGATGGTCATCCATCGCACGGTGGTGCGCGGCTTCGCTCGGTCCGCCTCGATGGCGCGTTTCTTGGCGACCTCCTCGCGGACGGTGCCCGCCAGGTCCTCCAACGCCTGGGCCAGTCCCGGGCCGCGGTCGCCCGCGGACAGGATGAGCGCGGCGACCACCTTGTCCGAGGTGACATCGTCCAGTTCATCGGCGAACGCGCGCAGTGCCCCCTGTGGCTGCCAGCCCAGCCGCAGCCGGTCGGACAGGTTGATGATCTGCGGGGCGAGTTCGTCCGGTGCTCCCTGACGGCTGGTGATCATCGCCTGTTCCAGGCCCATGCCCAGCCGTAGCAAGCCGGCCAGCCGCTGTGTCCACTCGCTTAAGCCCTCCAGCTGGCCGATGCGTTCCTGCGCCATCTGCGCCGGGGTGATCAGCCAGGGCACGCCGATGACGGCCGCGCCCAGCAGTGCACCGCCGACGAAGTTCCCCGAGGCCAGCCACACGGCCACGAAGACGACGACGGCCGCGACCGCGAGGGTCCGCCGCCTCGGCCGGGAGGCCGCGGTCTGATTCTGCCCGGCGCACAGGGCCTGCCAACGCTGGCGCAGCGGGGCCCGGCGGGGCGCCGTGGTGCCCACGAAACCCGCGACGACACCGATCAATCCGCCGACGACGGCCATGCCGCTGAGCAGCCCGAAAAGCAGAATCATCGGCTCACCCCCACCTTCAACGGCAGCGGCGTCGGCCAGGCCCCGTAGGGCTGTTGCAGCAGAGCGGAGTCGAAGCCGACGCGGCGCAGGTCGTCGATGCAGGCAGGATCCATCCTCGGCACCGCCCGCAGCTCCCCCCACTCGCTGCCGGGGGAGAACACCTCATTGGTGGCGGGCCGGCCATTCTCTCCGATCCCGGTCAGTTCCAGGACGTGGGAGACGTAGCGGTGGCGGCGACCGCCGATCTGCGTCTCGTCCGTCATGTCGACGAACACCACGAAATCCAAACCGTTGGCGGTCTGCCGGTAGGCGAGCTGCTCGGAGAGGTTCTCCTGGGCGAGCGCGTACAGCTCGGCGATCCGGTCGAAGATGATGTCGGGCCTGCGGGCGTGGATCGTGCACAGGTTGCCGCCCGAGCCGTTGGTCAACGCCTGCATCATGGCGACGACTTCGGGGCCGCGGACCTCGCCGACCACGATCCGCTCCAGCGACATCCGCAGCGCGGGATGCATCAAGTCCAGGAGCGTGACTTCTCCGGCGCCGCGGCCGGTGACGTCCTTCTCCCCGTTGGACTCGCGGCCCACCAGGGAGACGACCTGCCGGTGGTAGCCGTTGGCGTGGCAGAACAGCTCGTCCTCGGTCTGGATGGTGGCGAAGCGGCACTCCGGGTCGAACTCCTTGAGCATCGCCCGCATCAGTGTGGTCTTCCCGGCCTTCTGCTTCCCCGCGATCATGATGTTCTTCTCGGCGCGCACAGCAGCACCGAGGAACTCGCGCAGGATCGGGTCGATGGTGCCCAGCCGTACCAGGTCGTCGAGATCGGAGTGGGATACCCGGTGCCGGCGGATGACCGCATACGTCATCGGGCCGAGCCCGGTGATGGCCTGAAGGCGGGAGCCGTCCTGCAGGGACAGGGCGAGGGTCGGGTTCGCGGTGGAGATGGTGCGCTCGCTGTGCCCGGAACCCCGGGCCAACTCCCGTAGCAGCTCCAGCAGTTCCTCCTCGGACTCGGCGATCGGGCCGACTCGACGGCGCTGACCGTCGCCGTAGTCCAGCCACACCTCGTGCGGGCCTTGGATGATGATGTCCTCGACCCGGTCGTCGTCCAGATACGGCTGCAACCGGCCGGCTCGGAACAGCAGGTCGTACACGCCGCGTCGCAGCGCCTCGTCTTCCTGCGGCGTCATCGCCTGGGCGTCCGACCACAGCGCGACAGCCTCGGCGATCCAGTTCAGGCAGCGCTGCTCCTCGCCGGCCCGGTCCATGCCGGACTTGGTCTTAAGCAGTTCCTCGCGCTGCTTGGCGACCTGCGACGCGATCTCCCGGGCTACCCGGTAGTCGACGGTGATCTGGGGAGCCGCCGTGCCGAGCACCCGTGTATTCGAGGCAGCACCGGCAGGTGAGGGTGCGCCGTTGGCCTGCTGCGCCCGCTCCTGGGGCAGTGGGGCCACGATCGGGTTCGGGTGCAGGGGCCTAGCGTGCATGGGTCACCTCCCCGCCCGCCATGCCCAGGCCGCGTGGATCGAGGCGGGCCCGGCGCATGGCGGCCCGCTGGAGAAGCAGCGTGCTGCCTGTGCGGGCGGCCTTCATCAGCGGCGACTTGGTGAACCGGCGGGGCTGTTCGGCGCCGTCGGACAGCACGCGGGCGTCGTCCGGCGCGTACGGCAAAGTGGCGATCACCGGCACCTGCAGGACGCGCTGCACCTCGCCCGCGGGATACGGACCCTCGCTGATCAGCAGCACGCTGACGTCACCGACGCTCTCCTCCAGCGCGCGCACCCGGCCCTCGGCCGCCTGCAGGCAGCGCAGGGTGTTGCGCACCACCACGAAAGTGGCGTCAGCCTGCTCGGCCAGGACCCCGGAAGGCCCATACGCTCCACGGCGGCCGAGATCGATCAGGACGTCGTGTCCGCTCTCGGCCTCGATGCCGCGGAACATCTGCGCGAGGACCTTCCATACCGAGCCGAGGCTCGCCGCCTGCGCGGGGTCGGTGATGCCCGGCAGCAGCAGCCGGTCGCGCGGTGACTCCCGCGTGCCGTCCTCACTGCTCAGGTCGATCAGCTGCCGCCAGAAAGCATCGCTGAACTCGCCTTTGCGGGCAGCGACCGACAGGTTGCGCAGCCCGTACCGGTCGCCGAGCGAGGCCTGCAGCAGCCCGTGCAGCACGGCCCCGCCGTCCGGGTCGCACTCGGCCAGGATCATCCGCCGGCTCGCCTCCAGAGGCCACGACAGCAGCAGGGCCAGCGCGCTCGTGGTCACGCCGGGCGCACCGCTGCAGCCTGCGAGCGCGATCACAGCCATCAGTTACCGTCCGGGGCAGCAAGGACCAGGCGAAGGGTGCCGGCGGACTCCCATGCGGCGGCCGTGGGACCGTCGGCGGCGGAGGTGGCAACGTCGACGACCACGATCCCCGTACCGGGGGCGGCGCCGGACGCCTTCACCACCCGGCCGTCGATGGTCTGCGGCACCTCGTCGGACGTCTTGCCCGTGTCGGTGGTGCCCTGGGCCGGGACGTGCACCAGCTCTACCTTCTGGCCCGGTACCAGAGCGGTGGCCGGGATCTGCTTGGGCTCCAAGCCGATCGGCACCAACTGCTCGCCGGCCCGCACCAGCGAGTCCTTCGTCACCTGCGAGGGGGCGAGCAGGGAGCCGGGCTTGAGCTCCACCGCAGCCCGCTTGCCCACCACCGAGTCGAGATCGTCGGCGCGCACGGCCTTGACCGCCGGGTCCAAGGCGACGGACGCCCTGCCCAGATCCCGTTCGGTCAGCACCTGACCGACCTGCACCTCGCGGACCACGGTCACCACCTGGGTCCGGTGGCCGACCTGCAGCACAAGGACCGCAACACCCGCGCCCCCGGCGGCGATCAACGCCAGCGACAGGGCGATCACCCCGGGCCGACGCCTGCGGGCCGAGACGCGAGGCGGCGCCACCGGACCGGCCACCTGCCCCCGCGGGGGGATGCCGTGTGCGCCGGCTGCACTTGCGCGTTCTTTCGTCTTGCTCACCGTGGGTTCCTTCCGGCGGCCGTCACCGCACGACCTGCAGTTCACCGATCGCCACCTGCATCTGGGACTGCCGAGACTCGAGGAGCCGGCCGGTTGCTCCACCGCCGCCGGCGACCTGCCAGTCGACCGTCCACGTCGACGTCGCGGTCACGGTGTACGTGCCGGCCGGCTGAGAGGCCGACGTGGCCGTGTAGGTGTGGCCACACGTCGGCGACTCCTGCTGTCCGTAAGCCGTCGCATACTTTTCGCCAGGTCCATGACAGATCACGATCGAGTCGTCGCCCATCCTCCAGACGATCTTCGATACCTTCGCCGTTGCGGTGACCGTCACACCGCCCGCCGTAGCACTCGCCGAGTTCGGACCGTACGTAGTCGGGCTCTGGTCCACCCACATCCACATCGGCACACCCACGATGTACTGACCGGCTGCACGGGGACTTGCGATGTCCGGACCGGCGAGTTTCATCTTGCCGATAGCCTGCTCTGCCACGACAGCGGGATCAACGGCGGGAGCGTTGCCACCGTCGTCTGCGACGAAAGTTGAGTTGATGGGGGTTCCGCCTGGTCCGTTTTGGCAGGTCCGCTCGTATACCGCCTTCCCCTTGGAGGACTGCCCCTCCCAGAAGATGTCACCTTCGGGTGGCTGCGGCTCCATCTTCTTGACCGTGCATACGGGTTTGCTGTCGGACCGTCCGCCGCGTGACCCGTCAGGTGTGGCGCTGGACCCTGGCGTGGTCGAGTCGGCGTCGGCTTCGCAGACCACGTACATGCCCGCTGCGCTGCAGTCTCCGCTCCCGGGCGATTCGGCGAAGACGTGCACTGGCCATGCGAGCAATGCGGTCACCGTAGTAGCCACGCCAAAGCCAGCATGTGTCAGCAGGCGCGCTGTTGGGGCGTGACCGTCACGATCTTCCACTGCTTCCCCCACTTCTCCGCCTCAATTTCTACGAGGTAGCGCACGAGCCGGTTCTCGGGCATCTCCACGGCCTTGCCGGACTTGCGGTAGACGAACTTCCAGTTGGTGCTGTCCAGGCAGTCCCGCAGCTTCGCGTAGGGAACCTTCTTCTCTGGCTCGAAGCTGTCGACCGTGGTGTTGTGGCTCGGTGCCCCAGTCGTGACGATGCCTTTGGACCGCAGGCTCTTCAAATCGGTCTCCGTACGCGACAGCGCTAGCGCTGTCGCGTACTGTCCCAAGTCGGTTCCGGCCGAGTCCGCCTTGGCGTAGGCCTTGACCTGTTCCTCCCAGAAGTACTTGTAGGCGTCCAAGGCAGCTGCCTTCTCTGCCGCCTGTGGATCAGCGCTGGCTGACGATGACGCTGGGTTGGGGGCGTTGGGTACCGCTGACGGGGAAACAGCGTGCTTGTCCGACGTGCTGCACGCGGAAAGAGTTAGGGCGGCGCACAGTCCCACGGCCGCTGTGGCGGGCCAGTGCTTTCGGATGCGAACGCGAGTAGACCTCGCTGAACGGTGTGGTGTTCGGGTCACGTTGCCTCCCCGTGGGCGATCCCGTGCAGTACGGCCGCTCACTTGGGTTGCAGGCGCGCGGCAACCGGGATTCGCGGCTGGTGTGGCTGTGGTCCTGCGTTTGCGTTAGTGGAAGGCTACGCATATGCCTGATCGAATTTGACCGAACTTCGGCGTCACGTGGGTAACTTGGCTCAAACTCGGCCACAGATCCTCTTTGCTTAGGTAAACGTTCAACTTAGAGGGCGTACCACGGGCACTGGTCCTCGCCTCCGGCGAGCGGCGTCCACACGTCTGCGGCGGGTCCGTGGTGTTCGAGGTCTTCGAGGATGGCGGCGCCGAGGGGGACATCACGGGCGAGGGCGGCGACGAGCGGGTGCTGGGCGGCCATGGCCTGCAGATCGCTGATCCGGTGGGCAAGGGCGGGCCGGGAAGCTCCGGTGAGGATGAACAGGACCCGGGGGAAGAGGGGGTACCAACGCAGCCAGGCGGCGCCGGATGGTTGCCGGGGGCGCTGGCGGCCGGCGGGTTGGGGTTCATAGGCCCACAGCCGGGCGTATTCGATCAGCTTGGTGGCGAGGCGCTCGCTGCCCATGGTGGCCCGGTCGACTTCGATGAAGGCCCTCAGTTTCGTGCGCTGGCCGGCGCGGATGAGGGTGTAGTGCAGGACGGCGTCCGCGATGAGTTTCTCGCCGTCGCTGAGGGGGTGGGCGACCTCGGGTGTCCAGTCGAGGGGGCCGTGTTCGTCGCCGCGGCGGCGGGCGTCGGCGACGAATGCGAGGTGGGCGCGGACCGTGGTGAGGGTGTGCGGCGTCTTCAGGGAGGCGGCGGTGGCGGTGGTGACCGGGTAGGGGGGTCGGCCCCGCATCTCGGGGAAGTCGCGGGCCAGTCGGGCGCCTTCGCCGGTGAGGTACCAGGCGCGGGTGCGGTTGGACTGGGGCAGCACCGTGTAGTCGACCAAGTGGTGGCGGCGCAGTTTGTTCAGCGGGGCGGAGACGCTCTGTCGGGTGGCGTCGGGCCGTAGCAGGGCGTGGAGTTGGCTGGTGGTGGCCATGCGGTGCTGGGCGAGCGCGGCCAGGAGCTGGTGGGGCAGCCGCTCGATCGGACGCGGCGTGTGCCCGGCGTACACGGGCTCGGTGGCAGGCGTCAGTGTCATTCGTATCCCTTGCTCTTGTTCAGTGATACGGCTGGGGTGCGGGCGGGGGCGTGTTGGGCGAGGAAGTGGCTGACGCGGCCCAGTTGGGCGGCGGCCTGTGCGGTGAGCTGGTCGAGGGGTTGTGCTCCGGCTGTGGTGCGTGCGGTGTGCTCGAGGCGTGCGGTGTCGCGGGGTCGGGCGTGGTCGGCGAAGACGTCGTCCAGGTGCGGGCCGGTGATCCGTACGGGGCCGATGCGGCGGCCGTGGACGGTGAGGGTCATGTAGTGCTCGTAGCGGTCCAGGGCCGCGACCTCGCCTGGGCTGGGTGTGTCGCCCCATTCGGCGGTGATGGGTGCGATGGCGGTGGTGGAGCCGGCCGTTGAGGCGAGGGTGGAGGCGTTCTGGGTGAGCGACATGCGGACCGGGGCGGGCAGACGGGCCAGGAGCTGGGTCATGCCGTGCACGGTGACCTTGTATTTGCGGAAGTCCTCGAACATGGAGGCGATGGTGTCGGGGGCGGCTCCGGTGAGGGTGATCAGTTCGTCGAAGTACAGGCGGAAGGGCCTGCGGTGGTGTTCGGGGGTGTCGCGGCGGGAGCGCACGGCGCGCAGCAGGTCCCGGGCGAGCAGGGCGGTCAGCAGGCGGTCGGTGGGGCCGTTGCCGGCCGGGCAGACCCATACGACCAGGCCGCTGTCCATGGCGGCGCGGCTGTTGTAGATGCCGATGGGCTGGCCGAGGAAGGCGCGGGTGACGGGGTGGGCGGCCAGGCGGGCGAGGGGGTTGAGGACGACGGCGAATGCGTCCGGGGGGAAGGTGGGGAAGACGGTCTGCCACCACGCGCGTATCTCCTCGCTGAGCCGGTCGGACACGGCGGCGAGCGCGGCGGTGCGGAAGGTGGGGTCGCCCAGGAGCGCGCGCACGTGGAAGAGGGTGGCCTGGTCGCGGGGGCGGCCGGCGTGGCAGGCGGCCTGGTTGACGGTGACCAGGACGGTCAGGCAGGCGGTGAGGATGGTGATCGCTCGGGGGGCTGATGCGTCGTCCCAGCCGAGTACGGAGGCGAAGGCGTCGGTGACCGCCTCGATGACGTCGTGCGCCGCCGGTCCGTGCTGCATGGCCAGCGGGTTCCAGGAACTCAACAGGGGCGTTGGGCCGGTGGTGTTGAGGTCGATCAGCGCGATGCGCTGCATGAGGGGGTCGTGGGCCAGGAAGGGTGCGGCGCGCGGCCAGGAGTCGCGGTGCGGGTCCAGGAACATCAGTCCGCCCCCGGCATGCGCCCAGCCGATCGCCTGGGCCAGGGCGCGTTCGGTCTTTCCCCCGCCCGCACGCCCGATGGCGCATTCGAACAAGGTTTCTTTGGCGTAGGTGGCGACCAGCCTTCTGCGTCCGTCCGGGCTTCGGTAGATGCCCTGCAGCAGCAGGTCTGGGTCGCCGAAGGTGAACGTCGGTAGGGAGTCGGCGAGTAGCGGCAGCCGGCAGTGGACGGTGGGCGGCTTGAGCAGGCCGGTCAGTTCTTCCAGGCGGACCCAGTTCGCCCGCGGCGGCTGGCAGTGCCCCAGCGTCCAGCGGCGTTCGAAGCCGCGGCGGCTGGGCCAGCGGTCGGCGCCCAGGCGCCACGGGCCGACGTGCACCCCGCGCATGGCCCACCTCGAGCGGCCACCGAACACATCCAAAGCGGCCTGGAGTTGGGCGAGGCGGGCCTCGGCGCGGCCTTCGATATGGGAGGCGCACATCACCAGCAGCTGGACGCGCACGAGATGGTCGTCCTCGGCGAGCTTGCCCAACGCCTCCGCCGGATCCACCCGCCGCGGGATGGGCGGCATGACCAGCCGCCGCCCCGCGGCCGGCCGGTCGGTGCCGTGCAGGAGCTGCTGCAGCTGCCAGGCCAGCGAGTCCTCGATGCCGGCGGCGTCCCGCCGTATCCAGCGGGCGGCACGCTGGGCTTCCTTCTGTTCGGCGCGGCGGGCGGCGGTCATCAGCTGCAGACGGCGGGCGCGCAGGGCCCATTTGGGGGCGCGCTGGATGTCCAGGCGGACCTCGGCCAGGTCCCCGAGCTCGGCGCGCAGGTCGCAGACGGCGTCGACCAGCGGCTGCAGCGGGTCGGGAGTAAGCGGCACCTCCCGCAGCGGGGCCGTGGGCCGGCCCCGCAGGAGGAATTCAGCGCGCACCACATGCTCGCGCGCCTTGTCCACGATCGGCCGCGCCCGGCGCACGGCCACGTGCGGCCCGAAGGGGGTGATGGACAACAGGCGTTCGCCGCCGGCCGGGCCTTCGATGCGGTAGCGCAGCGGCGTGGTGCCGTCCGCCCGCAGCCGGATCTGCACCGCCTTCGATCGGCGCGGCGCCCACCACGGCATGCTGGTGGAGGCCCGGGCGAGTTGCACCCCGCGCCGGAAGATCTCCTCCAGGCTCGGGTCGAAGTGCCGGTCGGGCACGAGCTCGAGGGCCATCCGCTGGGCCGAGGCCCGCCTGGCCAGGTAGCGCATGGCGGCTTCGCCCGCGCCCCAGGCGGCGGCCACGGCCACGGCGAGGAGGTACCAGTGGCCTGCCAGCCAACCGGCGATCTGAGCGGTACGGGTGATGGGGCCGAGGACTGGCACGGAGCCGGTCGTCGCTGCCCAGGTTAGGTACGGGGCTGCAGCGTCCATGCGGATCCCCCCTTTCTGGAGCGGGTGCGGGTGAAGTGCCAGTCGGTGATGCGACCGTCGGTATACGTGCCGCCGCGGTCTGCGCCCGCCCACACCAGATGCACCACCGCCTGGCCGGGGCTGTGGCCGCGGCGGGCGATCGCCGCCTGGATCCGGAACCGGGTGAAGGCCGGCGCCACCGCCTGCTGCTGGTCGTGGAAGACGGTGGGCCACCTGGCACGGCCGATACCGGTGGCGTCCGCGCGCAGCAGAGCGCGGCCCGCGGCGAGCAGGCGCCGTGCCTCGCCTGCGGGCAGATCCGCGGGCCATGCGGCCTCGAGGGCATCTTGGATCGCCCGGTCGCCTGCGGTGCCGTCGCCGTGCGGCGGCAGCACCGCTACGGAAGGCGAGGACGCCGGCGTACCGGCCGGCGCCGTGACCGCGGGCCTGCCAGCCGTCGACGGGTGTCCGGTAGGGGCGATGGCCGCAGGCGGGCGCCCTGGGGCGACGGCGGGCGGCCGGGCGGCGGGAGACTTCGGGTCGTGCGGCAGGGCCAGCAAAAGGATGCCGGAACACGTCAGCAGCACGCTGGTGATCAGCAGCAGGCGCGGTGAACGCGGCGATGACGTGGTCACAGGAGGCGGGCTCCTCCCGCGTAGCCGGACATTGCGTTGACCGAGTCCAGCCGGATGACGGTACCCGGGCGGGCGGCGTTGATCATTTGACCGCCGCCGGTGTAAATGCCGACGTGATAGATCGTGGAATCGCGTCCTGGGGCGTAGCCGTAGAAGACGATGTCGCCCGGCTTGAGGGCACCGGTGCCGAGGCCGGCGGGGATCCGCTGGCCGACACCGGCTTGCGCGGCCGCGGTGCGCGGCAGGCTGACGCCAACCTTGGCGTACGCGTACAGGGTCAGCCCGGAGCAGTCGAAGCCCTTGATGCTCGCGCCGCTCGAACCGCCTGGCGAGCAGCAGATCCCGTACGACGGGCCCTGCTCGTTGCCGCCGCCCCACGAGTAGGGCACACCGCGCTGGGACAGCGCCGCCTCGAGCACGGTGCGGACCTTCCCGGAGACGTTCTTCAGGTCCGGGTCCTTGGCAGCGGCCGTGTACTGGTCGATCCATCCCAGCACGTTGGAGACGTACTCGCGTGAGTGGTTGTACTGCCAGATCGCGGCCTTTAACTGCGACCGCTGCGTCAGGTCACGGCCGCCTCCGCACAGGTAGATCGCGGCGCCGAGGGAGGCGTCGTCGGCGTTGTGCGGGTCGGCGATCTTGTCGCCGCCTGCGTCCTTGCCGATCGACTCCCAGGTGGAGGGCAGGAACTGGAAGGGTCCGACGGCGCGCTCCCCGTTCGCGGTGCCGTCCCACTTGCCGCCGTCGGTGTCGGGGAAGACGGTGGTGTTGCCGCCGGCCCCCGAGCCGCCCAGGAGCACCCCGTAGATCTTCGGGCGGATGTCGCCGCCTGCGGCGATGTTGCGGCCGACGGCGTGGTTGGATTCGACCTTGGCGATCCCGGCGAGGATCGGCCAGCGCATGCCCCGGCACTTCGGCGCGTACTTCCCGACCTGCGAGGCGGCCTTCTTGTAGGCGGTCAGCATCCGGGCCGGGATGTCGGCGGCGCTGCCGCCCTCGGCGATCCCGCCGTCGTCCTGTGCACCCGTCTTCAGCGCGACGTACGCGCTGATCGCGTTCCCGACCGGCGCGGCGCAGCACACGGCGGCGAACATCAGCAGCGCCACCATGCATCCCCACCGCCGGACGCGGCGTTCCGGCGGCCTCACTCGTCCTCCCCGTCCTCGTCCCGCCGCTGGGCACGCTCCTGGCGCAGGCGTTCGGCCTCGGGCGCGGTCCGCCGGATCAGCTCCTGCATCCGGGCTCGCGCTTCGTCGCGCGCCCGGTTGCGGGCGCTCCCGCCCCCGGGAAGAACGGGCCTGTCGAGATCGGGCCGAGGCCGCGGCGCAGGGCCGTCGCGGCGCGGGGGCGGTGCCGGGGGCGGAGTCGCCGCGGGACCGCCCGCCGAGGGAGTGGGCCGCGCGGGGGCAGGGGCCGGACGGCCCGAAGGACGGCCGGACGGTGCGGGCCGCGCAGCCGTTGCCGGGCGGGGGGTGGCGGCCGGTGTGGTTGTGGTCGGCAGGCGGCGGCTGGCGAACGGAGCGGGTCCGCCGCTGTCGTCGGTGTTCTCCCGCAGGACGCGGGCCACGTGACGCCCCGTGTCTCCCCAGGCCCGGCCGTCCTCGCGGACGGTGTTGCCCCATACCCGCACCTGCTGGCGGGCGTCCTGGGAGTAGCGCGAGCTCCCCGACCGCGCGCGGCGCACATTGGCCGGCAGACCGACGGTCGCCCCGTACGCGGCCCGGCCGCCCCGGCCCAGGATGCGGTACCCGCGGAAGCGGACCAGCCGGTTGTGGGCCCGGGTCGACAGCAGTGTGCGGTCGGTGTTCTGGTCGTGCAGCACCTGGCCGGTGTTGCGGTCGACGACCTGGCCCTGTTCGTTGCGGTACCGGTCGGGCGGGCCGGAGGGCCGGCGCGGCCCCATGCCGCCTGAACCACCCTCCCCGTCGTCCCCGCCGTCCGACGGGCCGCCCGTGCCCGGGTCGCCGTCGGCGGTGGGCTTGCGCCACGTGGCCAGCTGCTCCTGGTCCGGTCGGCGGCCGATCAGCAGCCAGCCAGCTCCCTTGACGCCGAGCCGGGCGCCCAGGCCGCCCACAACGGCGGCCGCGGTCAACGGGGCCAGACCGCGTCCGGCCTCCGCGGTGGCATCGGCGAGGATTCTGCCGGTGTCCACCGGCATGCCCACGCCGTCGAACAGCGAGCTGAGAGCACCCATCAGCCGATGCCGGGTGCCGAGCATCCCGAACCTGCCACCACCTCCACCCATGAAGGCACGCAGCCCTGCACCGTATCCGCCCATCACGGCGGGGGAGTTCATGGCGAGCGCAGCACCAAGCTCGGAGGTGTCGCCAGGCAGGTGGGTGCCACCGACCTTGGCGTAGCGCATGCGCATGGCCATGCGCCGGCCGAAGGAGGTGATGGACGTCAGCAGGCGGCGGTGTCCGGCCGCTCCGGCGATGGCGAGGACGTCGATGAGCAGGATCCGCTCGACCATCAACTGGGGGCCGTTGGTGATGGTGGCGTCGATAGCGATCCCGAAGAAGGGAATGAACGCGCAGATCCCGACCACGGCCAGGACCGCGATGCCCCACAGGGACAGCCACTTCCACACGCTCTGGCGTGCGGGACCGGGCAGCATGCCCGCGACGAAGGTGACGCCGCCGACGGCCGCGGCTGCCGCGCACACGCCCTGGGTGCCCAGCAGAACGATCGCGCTGGACAGCAGCATGCCGCAGAGGAACAGTGCGGCGATCAGCAGCAGGAACGCACCGCCGAGCCGCCACCAGGTGGGCTTTTCCGCGTAGGCGGCACACGACGTGCCGACCGGGCCGGCCTTCTTCAGGTCGACGAGGAACGCAGCGAACGCCCGGTCCTCGTCGGTGACGATCGCGTTCGAGGCATCGAGGAGTTCGCCCCCGGGCGTGAACTCCGGGAGATCGTCGCTGCCGCTCGGCGTGCCGTCGACGTCGCGTTCGCAGTACTTCTTGCCCGGCCCGTGGACCAGGCTGCAGGCATCCTTCGCCTTGTCCGACGGGGCCGAGCTGGGCAGGTACCCGCCGGTGACCCACTTCAGATGGACGGCGTAGGCCTTGCGGTCGGCCCTCTTGGCGGGGTCGAGGATGCGCCCGTACTGAAGGAGCATGTACGGCTTGACGATCAGGGCGTTGGTGATCGAATCCTGGATGGGCCGGGCCACCTCTGTTGCGGAGACCGGTCCTTCGCCTTCCTGCTCCTCGCACTTGATCTCGGCGTTGCCGGCCATGCCCGCGCACGGGTCATAGCTGGCGATCTTGCCGCCCCAGTCGTAGGAGTTGACGCTCTGCCGGGCGACCTCGGCAGCCACCTGCTGGGACTGCCCCAGCGGCCCGTCCGGGCCGAGCAGGGTGTCGGGACGGATGAGAGCCGAGGCGGCGATCGCCCCGATGAGCAGGGTGAGGAAGATTTCGCCCAGGCCGCGGCCGACCCGCCCGCGCACGATCATGAAGGAGGCGAACACGAACGCCCAAGCCAGCAGCAGCCCCTTGATCCCGAGCGAGTCGACGACCACATGGTTGTAGGTGTCGGCGACCTTCTGCGCCGGGCGGGTGAGGAGCTTGAGCAGCGGGAACCGGAAGGCCACCTCGATCGCCCACCCGGCCAGCCCGACCAGCAGCCGGATCAGCGTGAACAGCCCGGACAGGGCGAAGGACAGGGCCTGGCTCTTGAAGGCGACGATGGAGCCGCCTGAAGCGCTCAGGTCGTACCCGTCGATCGGCACGCCCTCGGACGAGTCGATGTTCAGCGGGGCGAGCAGGTCTGAAGTGTCGCTGTTGCTGCCGGCCGCGTAGACGACCTGGGTGTTCACCATGAGGAACACGCCGGTGATCAGCACGACGAAGCCGGCCGAACGCAGAGTCGCGCGGTCTGGACGGAACACGTCAACGCCGCCTTTGCCCAGCGGCGGACCGCAGCCGCCACACCACGAGAGCACCCACACCTGCACCGGCAGGCAGCAGCCTCCACGCTCCACCGGCCACGTCATGCCGGCCGGAGGCGGAGCTCGCGGCGCCGCGCTCGCAGTACTTCTTGGCCGGGCCGACGATCAGGCCACATGGATCATCGTCTGCGGGGCGGGTGTCGGCGGCGAAGGCCCGTCCGGTGTGCGGCCACCACGCGCCCGGCACGCCCGCCCCGAGGGCGAGAACGACCGCGGCAACCACGACGGCGATCACGGTGAGGACACTCGCTGCGGCGGCGACGCGCCGCGAGCGGTCCCAGGAAGAAGTAGTCATCGGACGTGTTCCTTCGGACGGGTCTGAACGGCCTCACCGAAGTGCGGCTCCGGCACGGAGGGAGAGACGGAGCTCGTGCAGCGTCCTGGCGTCGTAGTGACGGAGGTGGTGATGCGCGGAATGCGGGGGATGGAGACCTTGATGCGGCCGGTGTTCTGCCGCGGGCAGGTCAGCAGGAACTCGCCCTCCCGGCCCTTCTGGCCGACGGGGGACAGGCCGGTGGTCACCAGCCGCAGCAGCTCGCCGTCGTTCGGGTCGAGTCCGATGAACTCCAGGCCGCGGCGGGCGCGTTCGCGGTCGGTGGTGCGGGCGAGTGCGCGGTAGGCCATCAGTCCGCGGTCGGGGCCGAGTTCCTCGGCGTCGTGCGAGCCCGCCAACAGGCCGGCGCCGTGCTTGCGGCCGTCGTGGAGGATCTCGTGGACCAGGGCGGTGCCTTCGGCGGACGAGGTCAGCCAGTACAGCTCGTCCAGCACGACCGCGGTGAACCGCTCGGGGTCCTCGAACGCCCTCTGCCGGGCGAGTGCGGCGATCAGGTACAGCACCGCGCGGCCGATCAGTGCCTCCAGCGGCTGCTGGTGCAGGACTTCGGGCTTGTCGAACGCGGCCTTCGGCGGCAGCTTCAGACCTGTCGTGGTGATCACGATCATGTCTAAGGCGCTGGACGCGTCCAGCCGCACCGGCGGCAGCGTCGGGTCGAAGACCATCCTCGCGAGGGAGTTGGTGGCGACGATGCGGATGAGGCCGGCGAGGGTCGCTGCCGCATCCTGCCGCTTGCCCGCCTCGCGCGTGGCCATCTCCTGAAGGACCTCAAGGACGCGGTGCATGGACGGGGCGTCACCGGCGGCGGCCTGCTCCACGGCATGGTGGAGGACCTCGCCGCTGGTGCTCATCGGGCCGATGCCGAGCTGCAGGGTGAGGTAGGACAGGGCGTAGTGGCGGCCGTCGGGGCCGTCGAACATCCTCAAGGGATCGATGGACACCTCGGCCTGAGCGGCGTCGATGATCTGGACGCGGCCCTTGGCCGCGGTGCGGGCGAAGGTGGCCCACTCGCGCACGGGGGTGCGGTCGATGCAGATCGTGCAGCCGCCGCGCGCCCACACCGCCTCCGCGATCAGCTTCTGCAGGACGCTCTTGCCCGCGCCGAGATCCCCGACGATCCCCATCGACGCGGAGGCGTCGACCTTGGGCGCGTCCGCCACGTTGATCATCACGGGGCGGGTCGTGCCGCTGTCCAGGTCGATGCCGAGGAACATGCCGTTGGGGTCGCCGACCTCCGAAGCGGTGAAGGCGCCACCCAGCGCCCAGTCTTCGGAGACCTGGTGCTGGGTGAACTCCCGCACCACGCCCGGCCGCACGGTGCCGGGCAGGCCCAGGGTGAACAGGGCCTCCTGCAGGCCGGCCGGGCGCACCGCCCGGTAGTCGGCTCCGCCGAGCAGCGCGGCAAGAGCCCGGGCCCGGGCGTCGCAGACGGCGGCGGTCGGCCCCCACACCGTCAGCACGGTCACGGACTGCACCTCGACCTCCACGCTGGTGCGGGAGAGACGGGCATCCAGCTCGCCCAGGTCGCGAGCGGCCTCGGTGAGGGACGCGGGCATGCCGGTCGGGCGGGCGTCGTACTGGTCGGCCTGGTCGATCAGTTCGTTCTTCTTGCGCCGCACCTGGTCGCGGGCCTTCTCCGCGGGCACGAGCGTCAGGTCGACGGTGTAGTCGACGGGAAAGTCGAGCATCTCCAGCTGGGCGAACAGGTCCGCGGCATCCTGGCTGATGGCGGGCGGGCACTCGGCCAGCGCCACCTGCGCCTGGTAGCCCACCCCGGCGTCGGACTCGACCTGCAGCCAGCGCCGCCCCAGCGGCGAGCCAGCCTTCAACCGCCACCAGGCCGTGCGGCCCGACCGCGTGATCCTTCCCGCGCTCTTGAGTTCCCCTGCGTCGTCGAGGTCGGGATCGATGCCGCCTTCCTGCAGACGCACCTGGCCGAGGTCGGCGTAGCTGGGGGAGCGCAGCACACCGCCACGGATCTGCCCGCCGTACAGGTCGCTGGTCTCGGCTTCGGCGAGCAGGGGCTCGGCGAAGCCGCGGTGGAGGGCGTGCTGGATCATCCACACGATCTCCGCCGGACGAGCGGGGCGGAAAGCGATCCCGCCGGCGAGCGCAGCCTCCACCCGCGAGGCCTGCTCACGGTAGGCGCTCACCTCGCGCCGGGCCACCGGCGCCGGCCGCATGCCCAGCATCGGCGCGACCTCGGCCCACGCCGCACCGACAGACGCCGACACCTGCAGGCCCGCGGTCTCCGTCTGCAGGGGCACGGCCAGCCACAGGGTGCGGCAGTGCATCTCCTGCTCGTCCAGCAGATCCAGGGTGGCCTCGACGTTCTCCACCCACGGGTGCCGGCCCGCACCGGCTGCCTGCTCGGCCGGCTCGATTCCCTCGATCATGCGCAGGGCGATCTCACCCGGGTCGACCTGGGCGCACAGCCCGAACAGCCGCGGGGCCCCGGACAGCGAGCGCACCAAGTGGGTGATCTTTGCCAGTTGTTCGTCGCGGACCGCGGCGGGCACGTAGGTGCCCTGGACCCTCTCCTCGCGGCGTCCCTGCGCGTTAGGGCCCGGATGCAGGCGGTAGATCGCCCACACGCTGCCCTGCGTCGACCACACCAGGT
>NZ_JBSFJX010000092.1:0-32113 GCF_053598275.1 Streptomyces sp. NPDC001156
CCTTGAGCACTGGCCCGGAACTATCCTGTCGGCAGCAACCACCGTCCTCCTTCAGGTAATTCACTCAAACTCGTGCGACATCGTGTCGCACCCCATCGCTCGTGATACAGCCTGATCAGCTCGAAGGCCGGGTAACGCCGGTGGTCGAGCAGGGTGGTGGCCAGGCGGTAGACGCCGCTGTGCCGGCCGGCGGTGGTGGCGATGGTGATCTCGCATTCGATGATGCGGACCTCAACCGTGCCGATCTGGGACAGGAAGGAGCCGTCGTCGAACCGGCGCAGGACCGGCGGCTTGCGCACTGCGGAGAGCCGGGCCAGGAAGTCGGCACCGGTGCCGGCCACGGCGTGAAGGAAAGCGTTGGTGGCAAAGCCCCGGTCCAGCAGCACGACCATGCCCTGGTGCAGTGAGCGCAGCAGGCGGCATCCCAGGACAGGCTCGCCGGGTTTGCGGGGACCGAAGACCGCGTCGATGACCGCGCGAGTGCCGCAGGCCACCAAGGCGACCAGCAGGACCTGCGGATAGCCGGAGGCGGCGGTGTACTGGTTGGCTCCCTTGCCCAGCCGGGCCCGCACGTCCGCATCGTCGGCGACGTCCAGGTACGTGCCGTCGATGGCAACCACCAGCAGCCCGGCCCAGCGGGCCCCGGCGGTGCGGACCGCCGAGGCCGGACCGCGCAACAGGTCGAACAGGGCCCGCATCGGACGCACGCCGAGCCGGGTGCGGGCGTGCCACAGCGCGGTCGCGGTCACCGTCGGCAGAGGTAGGGCCTCAAGGGCGCAGGTCAGCTTGCGCCACACGGCCGGGTAGCCGCATTCCTCGAACAGCGTGGCGGCGAGCAGCAGGTAGACCACCACCCGGGCCGGCAGTTTCCGCAGCCGCTGCTGAACCGCCCCGCACGCGGCGAGGACCTCGTCGACCATCTCGAAGGGCACGACCTGGGTTAACTCGCCCAGATGTCCTGGGGCGAAGACACCCTCGGCTACCGTGATTTCACGGGTGATGACACACTGTCCGGACAGCGGAGCCCCCGGTCTTTGTGAACGGCTTGTCTTGGCGGACCAGCCAGTTCTACCGGGGCTCCGCTTCTCACGTCCGGCGTCCTTCCAGATCAGCCCTCACTTGCGGCCACGACCCGACCCGTAACTTCATGGCCTTGGCCTAAACCGGGCTGACCGGACCCCAGATGCACCGGCTCGTGCAGCAACTGTGGGAGAAAACGCCCGACACGGGCCGCGGCCGGCCCCGGGGCGCTGCCGTTCACCGACCGGGTCCTGCTGCTCGTCCTCGCCTACCAGGCCAACCTCACCATGCAGCAACTCGGCTCCCTGTCCGGCATCTGCGACTCCGCAGTCCACCAAGTCGCCGACCCTCTCGCCGGACCCCTCGCCGAGCTCCTCGGCCCGCCGCCCACCGACCGCAGGGAACTGTGGGTCGCCGACGGGACTTTGATCCCTGTCCACGACAAGAAGAAGACCGCAAAGTCGAAGAACTACCGGCGCAGCGTCAACGTGCAGGTCGTCTGCCGGGCCCGCGAGGGCAGGGTCGTCGCGGTCGGTGACGCGCGGCCAGGAAACCGCAACGACATCGCCGTCTTCCGGGAAACCGTCGGCAGGACCCTGCCCGACCACCCCAGGCTCTCCGGCGACGGCGGGTATCGCGGCAGCGATCGCATCCGCACACCACGACGTGGCCCAGACGGTCGCATCATCAAAGACCGGAACTACCACCGCTTCCGCCGGCGCCGCGCTGTCGCCGAACACACCATCGCCCGCCTCAAAGACCACCAGGTCCTTCGCCAGTGCCGACGCAAAGACGACGGCATCAACCATGCCATCGCAGGAGTCGCAGCACTCCACAACCTGAAGCTTGAAGTCCGGTAACCGGGGGGTCACCCCGGCAAGGAGACACGGCCCGCTCCGCATCACGGGATAGCTCTTAGAAGCTGGACGGCGGCCCGGTCACCGGTCACGTGATCAGCCTGTTCGGCCTGTTCGGCCTGCCGCAGCGCAGCGTGTGCACCGCCACGTTCGAGACGGAGGGCGCGGACTCCGACGCGGCCCGCGGCACCCTGCGCGCCGAGGTGGTCCAGCCCGGCGTGTGCACGGTCGCGACCACCGTCTACTCGTACCGCTGGCAGTAGCACCCCCTCAGGCGCAGCACAGCGACAGGCTCTGCAGGACGGCGGTGGGGTTACCCCGCCGCCGTCCGTCTACGCCACGCCGTCGACGGCGCTCCGCGTGCACCCGCCCCTCGCTCATGGGCTGCTCATACCGGTCGAGCATGACGTCGGCGCCCTCAACTCCTGTACCACAGAGGGACTTTCTTCGCTTCACCTCTTGACGGCCGCAGTGGCGGAGAGCACATTGTCCGCGCGGCTTGAGAGCGCTCTCACGAACCTTCACGCGGCACCCCGACTCTCCTGCCCGCACTCCCCCACTCCGTACCCGAAGAGGCAGCCCATGAAGGACACTTCCGGCATACCCACCAGACACCGGCCGGTGCGCCGCGCGCTCGTCGCCGTGCTCGGCACGATGGGTCTGGCGGTGGCGGCCGCCACCGTCGCCACCCTGCCCGCGAACGCCTCCGCCCCCACGCCCCCGGCGGGCTGGAGCCAGGTCTTCCTCGACGACTTCAACGGCGCGGCCGGCTCCGCCGTCAACACCGCCGACTGGCAGTACGACACGGGCACTTCCTACCCGGGCGGCCCCGCCAACTGGGGCACGGGCGAGGTCGAGACGATGACCTCGAGCACCGGCAACGTCTCGCTCGACGGCAACGGCAACCTCCTCATCACGCCACGCCGTGACGCGGTCGGCCACTGGACCTCGGGCCGCATCGAGACCACCCGGACCGATTTCCAGCCCCCGGCAGGCGGCAAGCTGCGCGTCGAGGCCCGCCTGCAGATGCCGAACGTCACCGGCACCGCGGCCGAGGGCTACTGGCCCGCCTTCTGGATGCTGGGCGCGCCCTACCGCGGCAACTACCAGAACTGGCCGGGCGTCGGCGAACTGGACATCATGGAGAACGTCCAGGGTCTCAACAAGGTGTGGGCCACCATGCACTGCGGCACCAGCCCTGGCGGCCCGTGCAACGAGACCACCGGCATCGGCAACTCCACCGCGTGCCCGGGCACGACCTGCCAGTCCGGCTTCCACACCTACGCGATGGAGTGGGACCGCTCGGTGAGCCCGGAGGCGATCCGCTTCTACGTCGACGGCGTCAACTACCACACGGTCACGGCGAACCAGGTGGACGCGACGACCTGGGCCAACGCCACCAGCCACGGCTTCTTCGTCATCCTGAACGTGGCGATGGGCGGCGGCTTTCCCGACGCGTTCGGCGGCGGCCTGGACGGTGACACACAGCCCGGCCACCCGATGGTGGTGGACTATGTGCAGGTGCTTCAGTCCACGGGCGGCGGGAGCGGTACCACACCTCCGCCGTCCGGCAATCGCGACGCGTACGGCACCATCCAGGCCGAGTCGTACGACAGCCAGTCCGGCGTGGCGACCGAGTCCACCATGGACACCGGCGGCGGCCAGGACACGGGCTGGATCGCCAACGGCGACTGGGCCCTGTACAAGGGGGTGAACTTCGGGTCCAGCGCGGCCACGCAGTTCCACGCCCGGGTCGCGAGCGGTGCGGCGAGCGGTGTGAGCGGACTGGTCGAGGTGCGCCTCGACAGCCGTTCGAACGCACCGATCGGCAGCTTCGCGGTGGCCGACACGGGTGGGTGGCAGAGCTGGCGGACCATACCGGCGAACATCGCGTCGGTCACCGGCACCCATGACGTCTATCTCACCTTCACCAGCGGCCAGCCGAACGACTTCGTGAACGTGAACTGGTTCGGCTTCGGCCACTGACAGCGAGTGCCGAGGGGGTGGGCGAAGCGCCCACCCCCTCCTTCGTCATCTCAACTCCGCCCGGAACGCGGCCGGAGTCGTGTCCGTGTGCTGGTGGAAGAACTTGGAGAAGTTCGCCGCGTCGGGGAAGCCCACGGCGGCACCCACGCGGCCGATCGGCAGGTCCGTGTGGGCGAGGAGGCGTTTCGCCTCCAGGATCACGCGCTTGTCTATGAAGCCCTTCGGCGTCTGCCCGGTGGCGGCGCGGACGGCGCGGACCAGGGTGCGGCGGGAGTAGCCGAGGGCGTCGGCGTACGCGCTGACGCTGTGGTTGACCGCGAAGTCCTGCTCGACGGCGTCCCGGAACCGGGTGAAGGTGGTGTCCGCCTGCTCGCGAGCCGCCTCGGCCGAGCTGGCCGCCAGATGCGCGAGGCGCAGCAGGAGCGCGGTCAGGGAGTGGCGCAGCACCTCCGTGTGGAGACTCAGAGGCAGGGTGGACGTGTCCTCGTACTCACGCTGGAGCTGGGCGAGGGAGGCCCGCAGTCCGGCGAGCTGGGCCGGATCGGGGTGCAGCAGCGGCGATTGCTCGTAGCGGTACAGACCCGTGACCTCCACGGTGGCGCGCGGCAGAAAACCGGGCTGCATGGTCAGCACGGTCCCGCGGTACTCGCTCGCACGGGAGAAGCGGTGAACCTGACCGGGGCGGATCCACAGGAGGTCACCGGCGGTCAGCCGGTACTCGGCGAAGTCCACCATGTGCGTCACGGGGCCGCCGTCGAGGAGCATCACCGCATGGAAGTCGATGCGGTGGACGCGCTCGACCGGCGCGTCCTCGTGCCAGGTTCCCCCGGCGTCCATGGGGCCCACCTGCATACCGACACCGCAGACACTCCGGTCGACCGGAAAGGGGTACGTCCTGATCCAGTCGTCGTCCTGGGTGGTTATGCCCGCCATGTCCCTCTCACGCCACCTCGGTGCCTCTGTGGATGTCCCACTTTCACCGAAGGCTGACACAGGGGCACCTTCCCCTGCAAAAGTCAGACTTTTAATTTTGAACGCGTTCTGTCAGCGATCCCCATTCAGTGAGGACTTCTTGAAGATGAGTGCGCAGAGCCCCGACGGATTCGAGTGGACCGAGCTCGACGGGCGAGCCGTCGACACCGCCCGTGTTCTCGCCGCCGACGCGGTACAGAAGGTCGGCAACGGCCATCCGGGCACGGCGATGAGCCTGGCCCCGGCGGCGTACACGATCTTTCAAAAGGTGATGCGGCATGATCCGGCCGACCCGGAGTGGACCGGCCGTGACCGCTTCGTCCTCTCCCCGGGCCACACCTCCCTGACCCTCTACACCCAGCTCTTCCTCGCCGGCTACGAACTGGAACTGGAGGACCTGAAGGCCTTCCGCACGCACGGTTCCAAGACACCCGGCCACCCCGAGTACGGCCACACCGCCGGTGTCGAGACCACCACGGGGCCCCTCGGCCAGGGCGTCGCCAACGCGGTCGGCATGGCCATGGCAAGCCGCTACGAGCGCGGCCAGTTCGACCCGGACGCCCCCGAGGGCGCCTCGCCCTTCGACCACACGATCTGGGCGATCGTCTCCGACGGCGACCTGGAGGAGGGCATCTCCGCCGAGGCCTCCTCGCTCGCCGGCCACCAGAAGCTCGGCAACCTCGTCTTCCTCTACGACGACAACCACATCTCCATCGAGGGCGACACCGCGACGGCGTTCTCCGAGGACGTGCTCAAGCGCTACGAGGCCTACGGCTGGCACGTGCAGCGCATCGAGCCCGCCGGGAACGGCGACGTCGACGTCCACGCGCTGTACGCGGCGCTGGAGGCCGCCCGGGCCGAGACCGAGCGCCCCTCCATCATCGCCATGCGCACGATCATCGCGTGGCCGGCGCCCGGCGCACAGAACACCGAGGCGGCCCACGGCTCGGCGCTCGGCGAGGACGAGGTCGCCGCGACCAAGCGCGTCCTCGGCTTCGACCCGGACAAGAGCTTCGAGGTGGCCGACGAGGTGCTCGCCCACACCCGCCGTGCCCTCGACCGCGGCGCCGAGGCGCACACCGCCTGGGACAAGCGGATCGCACAGTGGCGCACCGCGCAGCCGGAGCGCGCGAAGCTGTTCGACCGCGTCGTGGCCGGCCAGCTGCCGGAGGGCTGGGAGGACGCGCTGCCCGTGTTCGAGGAGGGCAAGGCGGTCGCCACGCGCGCCGCGTCCGGCAAGGTGCTGCAGGCCCTCGGCGCGATCATCCCGGAACTGTGGGGCGGCTCCGCCGACCTGGCCGGCTCGAACAACACCACCATCGACAAGAACAGCTCGTTCCTGCCGGCGGACAACCCGCTGCCGGAGGCGAACCCCTACGGCCGCACGATCCACTTCGGTATCCGCGAGCACTCGATGGCCGCCGAGATGAACGGCATCGCGCTGCACGGCAACACCCGCGTCTACGGCGGCACCTTCCTGGTGTTCTCCGACTACATGCGCAACGCGGTGCGTCTGTCGGCCCTGATGCAGCTGCCGGTCACGTATGTGTGGACCCACGACTCCATCGGCCTGGGCGAGGACGGCCCGACCCACCAGCCCGTCGAGCACCTGGCCTCGCTGCGCGCCATCCCGGGCCTGAACCTCGTGCGCCCGGCCGACGCCAACGAGACCGCCGTCGCCTGGGCGGAGATCTTCAGGCGGCACTCCACCTCCCCCGCCCCGCACGGTCTCGCCCTCACCCGCCAGGGCGTACCGACCTACGCGCCGAACGCCGAGGCGGCGAAGGGCGGTTACATCCTCCGGGAGTCCTCCACCGGCACCCCCGACGTCATCCTCATCGCCACCGGGTCCGAGGTACAGCTCGCGGTCGCCGCGCGGGAGCGGCTGGAGGCCGAGGGCGTGGGTACCCGGGTGGTGTCCATGCCGTCCGTCGAGTGGTTCGAGGAGCAGCCCGCCGCATACCGCGAGCGGGTCCTTCCGCCGTCCGTGAAGGCCCGCGTGGCGGTCGAGGCGGGCATTGCCCTGACCTGGTACCGGTACGTCGGTGAGAGTGGACGCATCGTCTCCCTGGAGCACTTCGGCGCCTCCGCCGACGCCAAGACCCTGTTCGCCGAGTACGGCTTCACCGCCGAGCACGTGGCCGCCGCGGCCCGGGAATCCCTCGCCGCCGTCCGCGGTTGATCCGATCGCCAGAAAGAAGATGATCACAGTGACCGAAGCGATTGAAGCAGCGGAGCCGTTGAAGCGCCTGTCCGAGGCGGGCGTGTCGATCTGGCTGGACGACCTGTCCCGCAAGCGGATCGAGTCCGGCAACCTGGCCGAACTCGTGGCGCAGAAGCACGTGGTGGGCGTGACCACGAACCCGTCCATCTTCCAGGCCGCCATCGGCTCCGGCGAAGGCTACGAGGAGCAACTGTCCGACCTCGCGGAGCGCGGCGTGACGGTCGAGGAGGCCGTCCGCATGATGACCACCGCCGACGTCCGCGCCGCCGCCGACATACTGAGGCCCGTGTACGAGGCGACGAACGGCCGGGACGGCCGGGTCTCCATCGAGGTCGACCCGAGGCTCGCCCACCGCACCAGGGCGACCGTCGCCGAGGCCAAGCAGCTCGCCTGGCTGGTGGACCGCCCGAACGTGATGATCAAGATCCCGGCGACCGAGGCCGGGCTCCCGGCCATCACCGAGGTGATCGGGCGGGGCATCAGCGTGAATGTGACGCTGATCTTCTCCTTGGAGCGCTACCGCCAGGTGATGGACGCGTACCTCGCCGGTCTGGAGAAGGCCAGGGCCGCCGGGCTCGACCTGTCCGCCATCCACTCCGTCGCCTCGTTCTTCGTCTCCCGCGTCGACACGGAGATCGACAAGCGTCTGACGAAGCTGGGCACGGACGAGGCGCTCGCGCTGAAGGGCAGGTCCGCCCTCGCGAACGCACGGCTCGCATACGAGGCGTACGAGGCGACCTTCGCCGGTGGGCGCTGGCTCTCCCTGGCGGGTGCCGGGGCCAACAAGCAGCGTCCGCTGTGGGCCTCTACCGGTGTGAAGGACCCTGAGTACAAGGACACGCTGTACGTCGACGAGCTGGTCGCGCCCGGCACGGTCAACACGATGCCGGAGGCCACGCTCAACGCAACCGCCGACCATGGCGCCGTGCGGGGCGACACGGTCACCGGCGGCTATGCGCAGGCCCGCGCCGACCTCGCGGCCCTCGAGCCGCTCGGCATCTCCTACGACGAGGTCGTGGGACAGCTCGAGGACGAGGGCGTCGCGAAGTTCGAGGTGGCCTGGGGCGACCTGCTCGAGGCAGTCGCAGTCTCTCTGAAGAACAAGGGAGTTGACGGAGAATGAGCGAGGAGATGTCCCCCCGGACGTCTGCCGGGAACGCGGAACCGCAGGGCGGGGCGCCGGGGGCCGCCGACGCGCCGGGCACGGCCGCCGCGCAGCAGCCCGACCCGGTCACCGACTGGGAGAACGTACTCCGTGACCCGCGCGACCGGCGTCTCCCGCGGATCGCGGGCCCCTCGGGCCTGGTCATCTTCGGTGTGACGGGCGACCTGTCCCGCAAGAAGCTGATGCCGGCCGTCTACGACCTCGCCAACCGGGGTCTGCTGCCGCCGGGCTTCTCGCTCGTCGGGTTCGCCCGACGCGACTGGGCCGACCAGGACTTCGCCGAGGTGGTGCACGACGCCGTCAAGGAGCACAGCCGTACGCCGTTCCGCGAGGAGGTCTGGCAGCAGCTGGCCGAGGGCATGAGGTTCGTCCCCGGCACCTTCGACGACGACGACGCCTTCGAGCAGCTGCGTTCCGCCATCGAGGAGTTGAACGCCTCCCGGGGCACCGGCGGCAACTACGCGTTCTATCTCTCCGTGCCGCCGAAGTTCTTCCCGCAGGTCGTCCAGCAGCTCAAGAAGCACGGGCTGGCGGACGCGCCGGCGGGCTCCTGGCGGCGCGGGGTCATCGAAAAGCCGTTCGGCCACGATCTGGCGAGCGCGCGTGAGCTGAACGCCATCGTGCACGACGTGTTCGGTCCGGACCAGGTCTTCCGCATCGACCACTACCTGGGCAAGGAGACCGTCCAGAACATCCTGGCGCTGCGCTTCGCCAACCAGCTGTACGAGCCGATCTGGAACCGGTCGTACGTCGACCATGTGCAGATCACCATGGCCGAGGACATCGGCATCGGCGGCCGCGCCGGCTACTACGACGGCATCGGTGCCGCCCGTGACGTCATCCAGAACCACCTGCTCCAGCTGCTGGCCCTGACGGCCATGGAGGAGCCCGTCGCCTTCGACGCCGAGTCCCTGGCCACCGAGAAGCTCAAGGTCCTGCGGTCGGCGAAGCTCCCGGAGGACCTCGGCAGCCACACCGTGCGCGGGCAGTACACGAACGGCTGGCAGGGCGGCGAGAAGGTGGTCGGCTACCTCGAGGAGGACGGCACCGACTCGGGGTCCACCACGGACACCTACGCGGCCATCAAGCTGGAGATCGACAGCCGCCGGTGGGCGGGCGTCCCCTTCTACCTGCGGACCGGCAAGCGCCTCCCCCGCCGGGTCACCGAGATCGCGGTGGTCTTCCAGCGGGCGCCGCACTCCCCGTTCGACTCGACGGCCACCGAGGAACTCGGCGAGAACGCGATCGTCATCCGGGTGCAACCCGACGAGGGCATGACCGTGCGCTTCGGTTCGAAGGTGCCGGGTACCTCGATGGAGATCAGGGACGTCACGATGGACTTCGCCTACGGCGAGTCGTTCACCGAGTCCAGCCCCGAGGCGTACGAACGGCTGATCCTGGACGTACTGCTCGGCGACGCGAACCTCTTCCCCCGCACCGAGGAGGTGGAGGCGTCCTGGAAGATCCTCGATCCGATCGAGGAGTACTGGGCAACACATGGCAAGCCCGCGCAGTATTCCGCGGGTACCTGGGGTCCCGAGGAAGCCGACGAGATGCTCGCACGAGACGGACGGAGCTGGCGCAGGCCATGAAGATCGATCTGACCGACACCACGGCAAGCAAGATCAACAAGGCGCTGGTCCAGGGGCGTCGCTCCCTCGGCACCCCCGCTGTGGGCATGGTCCTGACCATGGTCATCGTGACCGACGAGGAGAACGCGTACGACTCGCTCAGGGCGGCCGAAGAGGCCTCGCACGAGCACCCCTCGCGCACCCTGGTCGTCATCAAGCGGCACTCGCGCACCTCGCGGGACCGCACGTCCTCGCACCTCGACGCCGAGGTCCGGCTGGGCGCCGACGCCGGCACCGGGGAGACGGTCGTACTGCGGACGTACGGCGAGGTCTCCGACCACGCCGACTCGGTGGTCCTGCCGCTGCTGCTGCCGGACGCGCCCGTCGTGGTGTGGTGGCCGGTGGACGCGCCGGACAACCCGGCGAAGGACCCGCTGGGCGCCCTCGCGCAGCGCCGGATCACCGACATGTACGCCGTCGACGCGCCGCTCGACGTGCTGGAGACCCGGGTCTCCTCGTACGCGCCGGGCGACACCGACCTGGCCTGGACACGGCTCACACCGTGGCGCTCGATGCTGGCCGCGGCGCTCGACCAGGCCCGTGCGACGGTGACCTCGGCGGCCGTGGAGAGCGAGGCCGAGAACCCGAGCGCCGAGCTGCTCGCCCGCTGGCTCCAGGCACGCCTGAAGGTGCCGGTCGACCGGGTCGTCACCGCCGGACCGGTCGTCACGGCCGTCCGGCTGGGCACAGAGAAGGGCGAGATCGTCATCGACCGCCCCGAAGGCCCGCTGGCCACCCTCAGCCTGCCGGGCCAGCCCCCGCGGACCATGGCGCTGAAGGTCCGCCCGACCTCCGAACTGATCGCCGAGGAGCTGCGCCGCCTCGACGCGGACGAGATGTACGCCATCGCCCTGCGCGGCGTGGACGCCAAGGGGAAGGCCCCGCATGCCTGACAGCCCCGGGCCGACCCGTCGCCCCGGGCGGACGGCCCCGGAGCACCACGCGGGGCCGGAGCTCCGTCCGGACCCGCGCGAACTGCCGGCCCGAGCGGAGCCGGACAGGGTCCTCGCCCGACGCGTCCAACCGCCGCCGACCGAGGGCGCCGGCGTCCTCGGTCACGCCCCCTCCACTGTCCACCGCCGCCCTCGTGGCCGCGTTCCGCACACTCAGGAAGAAGTGAACTGATATGCAGATCGGACTCATCGGTCTCGGCAAGATGGGCGGCAACATGCGCGAGCGGATCCGCCGCGCGGGCCACACCGTCGTCGGCTACGACCACAACCAGGACATCTCCGACGTCAAGAACCTGACCCAACTCGTCGAGCAGCTCGAGGCACCCCGCGTGGTCTGGGTGATGGTGCCGGCCGGCGGTCCCACGCAGTCCGTCATCGACGAGCTCAGGGACCTGCTGTCCCCGGATGACACCGTGGTCGACGGCGGCAACTCCCGCTGGACCGACGACGAGAAGCACGCCGCCGAACTCGGCATCAAGGGCGTCGGCTTCGTCGACGCGGGTGTCTCCGGCGGTGTGTGGGGCCTGGAGAACGGCTATGCGCTGATGGTCGGCGGCGACAAGGAGCACGTCGAACGCCTCCAGCCGATCTTCGACGCGCTCAAGCCCGAAGGCCCGTACGGATATGTCCACGCCGGCCGGGTCGGCGCCGGGCACTTCTCCAAGATGGTCCACAACGGGATCGAGTACGCGATGATGCAGGCCTACGCCGAGGGCTGGGAGCTGCTGGAGAAGGTCAAGTCGGTGGAGAACGTCCGCGAGGTCTTCCGCTCCTGGCAGGAGGGCACCGTCATCCGCTCCTGGCTGCTGGACCTCGCGGTCAACGCCCTGGACGAGGACGAACACCTCGACAAGCTCCGCGGTTACGCCGAGGACTCCGGCGAGGGCCGCTGGACCGTCCAGGCCGCCATCGACAACGGCGTACCGCTCCCGGCCATCACGGCGTCGCTGTTCGCCCGCTTCAGCTCGCGGCAGGACGACTCGCCGCAGATGAAGATGATCGCGGCCCTGCGCAACCAGTTCGGCGGTCACGCCGTCGAGTCCGCCAAGTAGGTCGGCCGTGGGCGACCTACTGCTGGTCCGCCACGGCGAAACCGAGTGGAGCGCATCGGGACAGCACACCAGCTGGACCGATCTCCCGCTCACCTCGCGGGGCGAGGAACAGGCCAAGTCCCTCGCCCCGCTGCTCGCCGGACGCACCTTCGCACTGACCCTCACCAGCCCGCTGAACCGGGCGATACGCACCGCGGTTCTCGCCGGCCTGCCGGCCCCGGTGGTCGAGCCCCGGCTGCACGAGTGGGACTACGGCGGCTACGAGGGGATCACGACCCCCGAGATCCAGCGCACCAGACCCGACTGGTGGCTGTGGACCGACGGGGTACCCCCGGGCCCGCCCGGGCACCCCGGTGAGTCGCCCGGCGAGGTGGCGGCACGCGCCGACCAGGTGCTGACCCGGATCGCGCCCGCGCTTGCGGAAGGCGATGTGCTGCTCGTGGCCCACGGCCACTTCCTGCGCGTCCTCACCGCTCGCCACCTCGGCCTCTCGGCCGCCGAGGGGCGGTTGTTCCAGCTCGGTACGGGGACGGTCAGCCGGCTCTCCACCGAACACGGCCGACCGGTGATCGCGGAATGGAACGCCACCGGAACTTCCGTGACCCCCCACCAGTTTCCCTCTACGTCGCTGTAGAAAGCAGTGGGGCCCGCCGATCCTCCGGACGGGCCCCGACAACGTTGGGAGTTCGCATGGCCCTGTGGGACCGCATCAAGGAATCCGCCTCGACGATGCAGACCCAGCTCGTGGCGAAGAAGAACGATCTCAAGAGTGGAGCGTTCCGCGACGCGAGCATGGCGATGTGTGCGCTCGTGGCCGCCGCGGACGGCACGGTGGACCCGTCCGAGCGCCAGCGTGTGGCCCAGCTCATCGCCACCAACGAGGTGTTGCAGAACTTCCCGGCCGACGACCTGCGCCGCCGCTTCGAGGACAACCTGAACAAGCTCACCACCGACTTCGCCTTCGGCAAGGTCAGCGTGCTGCAGGAAATCGGCAAGGCGAAGAAGAAGCCCGCCGAGGCGCGTGCGGTGATCCAGATCGGCATCGTCATCGGCGGCGCCGACGGCAACTTCGACAAGGACGAGCAGGCGATCGTCCGAGAGGCGTGCTACGCGCTCGACCTGCCGCCGCACGAGTTCGACCTCTAGGACCGCTGCGGCCGGGACCCCCGGCCGCAGCCGCTCCGGCCCGGGCCACAGGACCCGCCGGCTCGCTCGGTCACCCACTGCGGGACCAGGGCGGCACCGGCGCAGTGACCCGGGCCATCGTCCTCTGGAGTGTGCGAGCGGGCGCGAACGGCCGGTGCGCCGCCGCACAGGGGACCATGCCCGAAGCCCCACCGGCCGTGAGACGCCGGGCCGTTCATGCGACCACGGACCCAGTCACTGCCCGGCGAGACCCGGCAGCGCCGGGCAGCACGAGCAGCGGTACGAGCGGTACGAGGGCGGCAGGCCCGAGGGGAACGGCTGGTGTACGAGGGCGGCAGGCCCGAGGGGAACGGCTGGTGTACGAGCGCCTGGCCAAGGAGCTGAACCGGTCGCAGTAGTCGACCTCCAGCCGGGGGTTCTCCAGCACGGTCTGCTCGAGGCGCACCGGCGGCACGCGGAGCTGTGGGACGGCGCCGGGACCGGCTGACGCGCCCCGTACGTCACTTCGGCCTCATCGTGGTCTAGACCTTGCCACGGACCGGCCCTGCCGCCACCATGGCCGATCATGGACACGTCCGTCACCGCGCCCTCCCGGCTGTGGAGCCGCAACTTCGCGCTGTACTTCACCGCCCGCATCGTGTCGATGCTCGGCGACGCGATGATCCCGGTCGCGACGGCCGTAGCCATACTCTCGCTCGGATACGGAGTGAGCGGAGTCGGATTCACGCTCGCGGCCTGGATGGGGGCGTTCGCCCTCTTCGTCGTCTTCGGCGGAGTGTTCGCGGACCGCTTCCACCCGAGGCCGCTGATGATCGGCGCCGATGTGGTGCGCTGCCTGGTCCAGGGGTCGCTCGCGGTCGGCCTCGGGCTCGGACACCCCCCGCTGTGGTTCATCATCGCCGGGTCGCTGCTCGGCGGAACGGCGACCGCGATGTTCCAGCCGGGCCTCACCATCCTGGTACCGCAGGTAGCCGCCGATCCACGCGAGGCCAACGGTGTTCTGAGGGTGAGCCAGGGGATCGCCACGATGGCCGGGCCCGCGCTCGCCGGACTGCTCGTCGCCACCACCTCGCCGTCCTCGGTGTTCGCTCTCGACGCGGCCACCTTCGCGGTCAGCGCGATCTGTCTGGTGGCACTGCGGCTGCCGCCGTTCACGGTGGACCGCGGGGCCTCCACACTGGAGAACCTGCGCGCCGGCTGGGTCGAGTTCCGCTCCCGGTCCTGGCTGTGGGGGGTCATCCTCATCTGGTGGGTGCTCGGCGTGCTGGTCTGGGGCCCGCTCACCCCGCTCGGCGCGGCATCCGTCATCGCCGCACACGGCAAGGCGGCGTTCGGCTACGCCGAGGGCGCGTTCGGGGCCGGCTGCGTCCTCGGCGGCCTGGTCGCCCTCCGGATCCGGCCCTCCCGCCCCTTGTTCGGCGGCGGGCTCGCGATGTTCCTGTTCCCGCTGATGCCGCTGGCGGCGGCCCTGGTCCCCGCCCTGCCGCTGCTCATGCTCGGCTACGGGGTGAGCGGGATCGGCTGGGCCTTCTGGGGCGTCCAGTGGGCCACCGCCGTACAGACCCAGATCCCGCAGGACCGGCTGGGCCGGGTGGCCGCCTACGAGGTCGCCGGCTCGATCCTCGCCGTCCCTCTCGGACAGACGATCGCGGGTCCCGCGGGCGCGGTCGTCGGCGTGCACCCGATGCTGCTGGCCGGCGCAGTCACCGCCGTCGGCTGCGCCGCCGCCCTCATCGCCGTACCCCCGATCCGCCGCCTCCGCCTCTCCCCCGGCACGGCCGTGACCGCACGGTCGCAGGCGCGGCCGGTCCACGAGAGCGCCGTGGACACCGAGGACCGCTCCTGAGCGTCGCCGGCGCGACACGCCGTCCCGGGCGGGACACCGGGCAATCCGCTGGCCGCAGGCCGGCCCGTGGTGCCGCGCTGCCCTCCGCACCGGGGGCAGCGGCCCGGTGGGACGACGAAGAGAACACCTCTCCGGGGACGCGACGCGAGCGGGCTTCTAAAATCGCCGCCACGCTCAGTGGAACGCCCCATCCGAGAAGGAATCCGATGACCAGCGTGGACGAACCGGAACGACCAGGCGGCCGCAACCGCGACGCAGCCCGCACGAAGGCCGAGATCCTCGACGTCGCCACGCAGGAGTTCGCGCGCGCCGGATTCGACGGGGCCCGGGTCGACGAGATCGCCGCCCGCACCAGCACCACGAAGCGGATGATCTACTACTACTTCGGCGGCAAGGAGCACCTGTTCACGGCCGTCCTGGAGCGGGCGTACGGGGCGATCCGCCAAGCCGTGCAGGAACTGGACGTCGAGGAACTGGACCCGGTGGCGGCGGTCCGCCGGCTCGCGGAGGCCCTCTTCGACCACCACGAGGAGCACCCCGACTTCATCCGACTGCTCAACATCGAGAACCTGCACGGCGCCGAGCACATCGCCGCCTCGGAGCACCTGGACGCCATCGGGTCGCCCATGCTGGCGGTGACCGGCCGCGTCCTCGCGGCGGGCCGGACGTCAGGGCTGTTCACGGCCGATGTCGACGCGGTCGACCTGCACGCGCTGATCAACTCGTTCTGCTACTTCCGGGTCGCCAACCGGCACACGTTCGGCGCCGTCTTCGGCCGCGACCTGGCCGCAGCCGACCGGCGCGAGCACTACCGCAGGATGCTCGGCGACATGGTCATCGCCTATCTGACGGCGGACCGTACCCGGGCCTGAGCGGCACCCCCGCGCGAGCGATCCGGGCGCACCCGCACGGCGCACCCCGTCCGCCCCCGCGAGCCCGGCGCGGGCATCGTGCGCCCGTCGCTCGCTCCGCCCGCGACTACGACGTGCGCCCCACCGTCCGGGTGGGCGCGGGGACGGTCGCCGCCTGATCGTCATGTGCGGAACCTACCCTGACGTCATGTCACCTCGCCCTTTGCGCGTCCTCACCCTGGCGCTGTCGGTGGCTTGCGCTGAGCTGCGGTACGACCCGCTGCGCGCGGCCCTCATCGCCGTACGTCTGCTGCCGGCCCGGGTCCGGCGCTCACTGCGTCCGCTGGAGCGCGCACTCGCCGCCCGGGCCCACCCGACGGGGCCGTCGGCCGAGCCGTCTCCCGCTCGCGTACCGCCCCCGCGCGGGCGCCGGATCCTGCCCGTGCCCGGACGTGTGCTGCACCTGGTGACCGACGGGCTGCCCTACCGGCGGGCGGGCCACACCCTGCGCACCCAGGCGCTCGCCCAGGCGCAGTCGGCGGCGGGGCTCGACCCGCATGTGGCGACGCGGATCGGATTCCCGGTCACCCAAGGGGTGTTCGACGCCCGCCGACTGCATCTGCTGGACGGGGTGCCCCAGCACCGGCTCCTGCCGCGCCGGCTGCCGTACGGCTCGGGGCCGCTGCTCGCACGCAACGCGGAACTGGCCGGGCGGCTCGTCGAACGGCTTCGCCCCTCGGTGCTGCACGCGTCAGGCGACCACGGCAACGGCCGGGTGGCACTGGCCCTGCGGGCGACATACGGAGTTCCCGTCGTCTACGAGGTGCACGGGTTCCCGGAGGAGAGCTGGCTGGCCCAGGCGCCCGGACGCACCGGGAACGACGAAGGCTACGCCGCCCGGCTGGAGTTGGAGAGCTACTGCATGCGCGAGGCCGACGCGGTGCTCACGCTCGGCGAGGCGATGAAGGCGGAGATCGTGGCGCGCGGGGTGCCGGAGGAGAAGGTGCGCATCGTGCCCGTGGCCGTCGACCCGGTACTCCTCGAGCCGCGCCCCGAGAGCAGCGCCCTGCGCACCCGTCTCGGCATCGGCCCCAAAGAGTACGTCGTCGGCACGGTCAGCGACCTCACCCGCAGCGAGGGCCTCGGCACCCTGCTGGAGGCCGGGGTCGAACTGCGCCGACGGGGAGTGCCCCTGCGGCTCCTGCTGGGGGGTGACGGGCCCGAACTCCGGGCGCTTCAGTCCCTGGCCGGCCGGCTGGGGCTGACTGACGGGACGGCCCTGTTCACCGGCCGGGTGCCGCACGAGGAAGTGCGGGCCTACCACACCGCTCTGGACGTGTTCGCGGTACCGCGCACCGACGAGCGCCTCTGCCGGCTCGTGCCCTCTCACGAGCTGGTGGAGGCGATGGCGAACGGTCTGCCCGTGGCAGTAAGCGATCTGAGTGCCATGAGGGAACTGGTCGAATCGGGAGTGAACGGCCGGCTGATCCCGCCGGGTTCGTCTCCGGCCTGGGCGGACGCCCTGGAAATGCTGTTCCACAGCCCCGAGCGACGGCTCGCGTGGGGATCCGCCGCGCGGGCGGGCGTCGCCCGTGAGCGCACCTGGGCGCAGGTCGTCGCCACCACCCGGGGCACCTACCACGCCCTCGGATGCCTCTGAGCCGTCCCGCTCCCCCGCCCGTCGCGAGCCGGGTCGAAGGGCACCGCACGGTCAAAGGCCGTGCGCCACCGGGTGACGCGGCTCGTACAGGCCGATGTCGCCTCCACCGGGGAGCCGGAAGCCGGCGATCCGGCCCCAGCGTGCCTCGGTGACCGGGCGGGTTAACTCGACTCCCTTCGCCCCGAGTTCGGCCGTCGTGGCTTCGAGGTCGTCGCACATCAGCATCAGTTCGTGCGAGGGCTCGCCCTCGGCCGGGTGGAAGGCGACCTCCGCCGGCGGCGACTTGAAGATGAGCCAACCGTGTCCCGCGTCGACGTGCGGCCAGCCGAGGACGTCGCGGAAGAAGAGCCGGTCGGCCTCGGCGTCGCTGGAGTAGATCACGACATGCGCCCCATTGATCACGGACGGAGGGTAGCGGCAGCCGGCCGGAACGCCTCGCACGACGCGCCGGGCCGTGCGTTCGTCTGGCCGCGTCGGCGCGACACCGGCGGGCAGCGGTCGGGGGCGCTCGTGACATTTCAGGCGTTCCCGGGCACCCCCACGGACGGAACCGATCGTTCCCTGCCGTCCTCGCGGAAGCAGCGGACGGAACGGGCGGACGAGACCGGCCGACCACCCAGGGACCCGGTGATCGCCGGGCCCTCGGCCGTCCGCACCGGACCGTGCGGCCACAACCTCAACTGCCGCCCGGTGCCTACCGTTCCACGCTCGCGTCGAGCAGTGGCCCGAGTTCCCGCGCCACGGTCGTCAGGGCACGTACGTCCCGTTCGGCGCGGGCCATCAGCAGAGCCCCCTCCAGCGCGCTGATCATCAGTGTGGCGAGCGCCTCCGCCCGCTCCTCGGGGACCCCCATGCCCCTCAGCGCCTCGGCGACGGGCCGCGTCCAGCGCGCGAAGGCTGCCGCGGCGGCCGTGCGTGTGGAGTCGGTGGACTGGGCGCAGTCCACGGTCGCCGCCGCGACCGGGCAGCCGCCGACGAAACCGGTGGCCTCGTACTCGTCCGTCCACTGCCGCACCATCGCGGCGAACAGCCCGCTCGGCGTCGGCTCGGCCAGGCTCGCGAGGAACCGGTCGATCCGCCGGGCCGCATACCGGCCGGCCCAGTCCACCGCCTCGTTGACGAGTTGCTCCTTGCCGCCGGGAAAGTAGTGCTGCAGCGAGCCACGCGGCGCCTGCGCGTGCGCGGCGACCTCCCGCATACCGGTCGCGCTCACCCCGTCGCGCCGGATCAGCTGGGCCGCGCTGAAGACCATCCGCTCGCGCGGCCCCCGCTCGGACACCGCCATCCCAGACCTCCGACTCGCCGAACCGCCACGCGTACCACCCTATGACCGACGTCATAACCGCCGCTACTATGACCGCTGTCATAGAAGGCCCTCCAGGCACGGAGGGCCGCCTCCAAGCGAAGGCGGTGCATCGTGGACGTCGGCTTCATCGGTCTGGGAGTGATGGGGCAGCCGATGGCACTCCGGCTGGCCCGGTCCGGCATGCCGCTGGTCGTCTGGAACCGCACCTCGGCCCGCACCGCGCCGCTGCGTGCCACCGGCGCCGAGGTGGCGGCCGACCCGGGCGAGGTGTTCGCACGGACGGACGTGGTGATCCTCATGCTGGCGGACGACCTCGCGATCGACTCCACGCTGAGCCGCGGCACCCCGGACTTCGCCCGCCGGGTCGCCGGACGCGTCGTCGTCCACATGGGCACGACCTCACCGGGCTATTCACGTGATCTCGAGGCCGATGTCCGGGCGGCGGGCGGCAGCTATGTCGAGGCTCCCGTCTCCGGCTCCCGGGTGCCGGCCGAGAACGGGCAACTGGTCGCGATGCTCGCCGGCCAGGAGGCGGCGGTGGACCTGGTACGGCCGCTGCTCGCCCCCATGTGCCACGAGACGTTCCTGTGCGGCCCCGCGCCGAACGCCCTGCTGATGAAGCTCTCGGTCAACCTGTTCCTGATCACCCTGGTCACGGGGCTCTCGGAGGCGTACCACTTCGCCGATCGGCACGGCCTCGACCGGCGTCTGTTCCTTGACGTCCTGGACGCGGGACCCATGGCGAGTGGCGTGTCCCGCATGAAGGCGCCCAAGCTGCGGGAGCGCGACTTCGCGGTGCAGGCAGCGGCCCAGGACGTCCTGAAGAACAACCGGCTGATCGCCGAGGCCGCCCGCAAGACGGGCGTGGCCTCGCCGCTCCTCGACGTCTGCCACGCCCTCTTCGAGGAGACCGTGTCGCTGGGGTACGGCGACGAGGACATGGTGGCCGTTCTGCGGGCGCTCGAGGCCCGTACCGCCGACGGCCTCTCCGGCTAGCCGTTGATGGCGCCCTTGGGAATGCCGTATGCCCGCTCCACCCGCAGCCGGAGCACCAGGCGACGGTCGCGGACCATGGCGGCGCGGTAGTCGTCCCAGTCGGGGTGCTCGCCCTGGACGTCGCGGTAGAGCCGGACGAGTTCCTCGACGGTCTCGTCGTACGGGTCCTGCGCGACAGGCGAGAGGTCGGCGATTCCCTCGGCGACGGCGTACGCCCACCGGTCGCCGCTGGTCACGTGGTACGAGGCCCGCGGATCCCGGCGCAGGTTGCGCGTCTTGGCACGGTCGTCCGTAAGCGACACACGGATGACGCGCCCTTCCGGATCGTAGGCGTGGTTGACGTTCGACAGCTGGGGCCGGCCGTCCCGTTTGAGGGTGACAAGCACCCCGCCGTCGCTCTCGGAGAGCAGCGCGAGCAGTGCGTTCTGGGTGGCGTCCTGAGTCATACCTGGCTCAACCCGCCCAGCCGGGCCCGGCATTCCCGGGTAGACACTGTCTACGGCGGCTGGTAGACAGCGTCTATGACCGATGAAGAGATGGGACTGCGGACCCGGCTGGTCGACGTCGGTGTCGACCTGGTGGCCACCGAGGGCGTGCAGGCGCTGACGCTGCGGGAGATCGCCCGCCGGGCGGGGGTCTCCCACGGCGCCCCGCGCCGCTACTTCCCCACCCATCTGGAGCTGCTGTCGGCCATCGCGCGGCGCGGCTTCACCGACCTCACGATGCGGGCGGCCGAGGCGGTCGGGGACGGCACGGCAAGCCCACGGCAGCAACTCACCGCCCTGGGCCACGCCTATCTGGACTTCGCACTCACCCATCGCGGCATGCACGAGCTGATGTTCCGTCACGATCTGCTGGAGAGCGGCCAACAGGGTCTGCGCGAGACGAGCCTTCCGCTGTTCTCCCTGCTGGTGGACCTGGTCGGCGGCACCAGGCCGGACGCCGACGCCCCGCTCGTCGCGGGCTCCCTGCTGGCGAGCCTGCACGGCATCGCCCAGCTGTGGAGCTGGGGCAGCCTGCAACTCGCCACCGGGGCCGATGACTTCGAGCCTCTCCTCAGGACCGCCCTGGACGCGCACCTCGGCCCGGAGAGCCGGTGAAGCCGGCATCGCGGACCGGCACTCGCGTGCAGTGTGGTGGGAGCGGTGATCGTCGCCCTGGACGGCACCGTGCTCACCGTCGCGCAACCCACCCTGCAACGGGATCTGCACGCATCCCTGACCCAGGTGCAGTGGACGAGCACCGGCTGTCTCGTCGCGGTGGCGAGCCTGCTGGTCTTCGCCGGCCGACTCGGCGACCGGTACGGCCGGCTCGGGATCCGGGCCGCCGGCCCATCGGATGTCCACGCCGTCAGGTCGTCACGGAAGGATCGGCGCCGGTTCCGAACGGGAACATGAAATGTTGGAAGCGGAAACCCCGGAAGGCACCGGGAAAGACCGGAGGAGAACGATGGGACACCTGCGGCAAGAGGTGGAACCGGACGAGGTCGGCCTCGACCCGAAGGCGCTGGACCGCCTGGACCAGCACTTTGCCCACGAGGTCGACGACGGCCGGCTGCCCGGCTTTCTGGTGGCCGTCTCCCGGCACGGCCGCACGGCCCACCTCACCACGTACGGACACCGTGACGTCCGAAAAGGGCTGCCGGTCGAGACCGACACGGTATGGCGGATGTACTCCATGACCAAGCCGGTCACGTCGGTCGCCGCGCTGATCCTCATGGAGGAGGACCACTTCGGGCTGGACACGCCCATCGCCGACTTCCTTCCGGCATTCGCCGAACCGCGGGTGTACGTGGACGGATCGGGCCCCACCGTGCGCACCCGGCCCGCCGAGCGGCCGATTCTGGTCCGCCATCTGCTCACGCACACGGCGGGACTGACGTTCGGCTTCTACCACTCGCACCCCGTGGACGCCCTGTACCGGGAGGCGGGTATCGAGTCGTCGGTGGTTCCCGGCACGAACCTGGCGCAGACATGCGAGGCGTACGCACGGCTGCCGCTGCAGTTCGAACCGGGCGCGCAGTGGAACTACTCGGTGGCGACCAACGTGCTGGGCCGCCTCGTGGAGGTGGTGTCGGGCCAGGACCTGGACGCCTTCCTCGTCGAGCGGATCTTCACCCCACTCGGGATGGAGGACGCGGGGCTGTGCGTCACCGAGGCGCAGGCGCCCCGACTCGCGGAGCTGTACGGCGACACCGAGGACGGCGGTATCACTCCGATCCCCGGACTGCCCCTGCACGGCCGGCCCCGTTTCCTCTCGGGCAGCGGAGGCATGGTGGCGACTGCGCACGACTACCACCGCTTCATGGAGTTGCTCCGCCGCGGCGGCGAACTCGACGGCACCCGGCTGCTGAACGCCGACACGGTCGCCTCGATGACCTCGAACCATCTGCCGGGCGACGCCGACATGTGCTCCTACGGCAGCCGGGTCCACCGTGACAGCGGCAAGGCGGGCCTCGGCTTCGGCCTCGGCGTCTCCGTCGTCACCGACCCCGAACTCACCCGGTCGCCCGCGGTGCTCGGCGCGTTCGGCTGGAGCGGAGTGGCCACCACGACGTTCTGGGTGGACCCGCACCACGATCTGACGGTCCAGTTCCTGACCCAGCTGCGTCCCACGGGCTCGCACTCCGTCTATCCGGAGCTGAAGCGCCTCATTCACGAGGCCGTGACCGGCTGACCGGCCAGGGGTGACGTCCCCGGGGTGCCGCGGGCGCGGCGGCCGGCGTCAGGCCGACGCCGTCTCGGCCGCCGCGCACCCGCTCACGGACTGCGCCATCACGCGCAGGAACAGGGCGCCCCGATCACGAGGAGTGGACCACCGCGTCCAGGTGCGGCAGGTAGTGGTCGAGCCGTTCCCGCTTGGTGCGCAGATACGTGATGTTGTTCTCGCAGGGCGGTATCAGCAGCGACACCTGCTCGTCGACCTTGATGCCGTGCCGCAGCAGCGCCTCCCGCTTACGCGGGTTGTTGGAGAGCAGGCGTACGGACCGTACGCCGAGGTCGTGCAGTATCTCCGCCGCGACCCGGTAGTCCCGCGCGTCCACCGGCAGGCCGAGGGCGAGGTTGGCCTCGACGGTGTCCAGACCCTCGGACTGGAGCTTCATCGCGCGCAGCTTGGCCAGCAGGCCGATGCCGCGTCCCTCGTGGCCGCGGAGGTAGACGAGTATGCCGCGGCCCTCGGCCACGATCTCCCGTAGCGCGGTGGAGAGTTGAGGCCCGCACTCGCAGTGCGTGGACCCGAAGGCGTCCCCGGTCAGGCACTCCGAGTGGAGCCGGGTGAGCATTCCCTCTTCCTCGATGTCGCCGTAGACCAACGCCACTTGCTCCTCACCACGGTCGTGGTCCAGGTAGCCGTAGGCCTGGAAATCACCGTACTTGGTGGGTAGAGGCGAGTTCACGACTCGGGTGACCCCGGATGAGGGGGCATTCACGACTCGGGGAACTCCCGAGAGGTGGGCATTCCCGCCGAGCACGCCGTCAACGTCTGTCATGATCTGTTCCTATCTGGTAAGCGCAGGCGGTACGAGACGAAAGGCCGTGAAAAGATGAGCGGTTCGGGAACTGCGGATACTGCTGGGACGCCGCCGACAGGTGACGCGGTTGCCTCCGCGCTGTCGTCCGCTAACACCTCGGGTGTGCTGCCGTCGGACACGTCCCAGGACGTACGGACCAGGGCGGCGGGTCCGTACCGTCAGGTCGCCGTTCTGCCGGTGGGGAGTTACGAGCAGCACGGCCCGTGCCTTCCGCTGGCGACCGACACACTGGTCGCCTGCGCGATCGCCCGCGAGATCGCCGCAGCGTATCCCGTTCACCTCCTTCCTCCGGTGACGATCTCCTGCTCGCACGAGCACGCGGCCTGGCCGGGAACCGTGAGCATCTCCTCCGTCACCCTCCATGCGGTGGTACGGGACATCGCGCAGTCGCTCCGCCGCTCGGGCGTCGAGGCCCTGGTGGTGGTCAACGGTCACGGCGGGAATTACGTCCTCGGCAATGTCGTCCAGGAATCCGCGGACAGCGGTGTCCGTATGGCGCTTTTCCCGGCCCCGGAGGACTGGGAGGCGGCCCGGGAGCGGGCCGGTGTGCGCACCTCGCTGCTCAGCGACATGCATGCCGGGGAAATCGAGACCTCCATTCTGCTGCACTGCCATCCCGAATTGGTCAGGCCCGGTTACGAGTCCACGGATTTCATCGCCGACGACCGCAGGCATCTCCTCACCCTCGGTATGTCGGCCTATACGGAGTCCGGTGTCATCGGGCGCCCTTCACTCGCTTCCGCGGAGAAGGGGAAGCAGTTGCTCGCGACGCTCGCCGACTCTTTCGAGACGTATTTCTCCCTGGTCGCCTCGGACGAATCCGCCGGCGGCGCACCGAAGTCGTCCGATCCCGGGGCTCCGCAACGCTTGTGACGTAGCGTCAGGTCAGCGGGGCGCGCTGCGGGAGGTGAGCGCGGGTAGGGACAGTGCGGCGCGGCGGCACGGAGCGCGTGGGGGGTGCGCTCCGGGCCGCCTGGTCCATGGGGCCGCCCCGGCGCCGCGGCGGTGACTTCGCCTGCGTTCGCCGGAGCCGATTCCGCCTCCCCCGGAGCCGATTCCGCCTCTCGCGGAGCCGTCTCCGCGCCGGCGGTGCGGGCTGCGCGGCCGTCCTCAGGGGTTCCCGTTCCGGCCAAGGGAGATTCCTGCGCACCCTCGGCCGTCTCCGCGTCCGCGGTACGGGCTTCGCCGCCGTCCTCAGGGGTTTCCGTGCCGGCGATCGCCGTTTCCTGCGCACCCTCGGCCGGCTCCGCGTCCGCGGTACGGGCTTCGCCGCCGTCCTCAGGGGTTTCCGTGCCGGCGATCGCCGTTTCCTGCGCAGCCCCGGCCGGCTCCGCGTCCGCGGTACGGGCTTTGCCGCCGTCCTCAGGGGTTTCCGTGCCGGCGATCGCCGTTTCCTGCGCAGCCCCGGCCGGCTCGTCCGTCCGCCGGGTCCTCAGTGCTGTCGACCACCGGGCGAGGAGGACCAGAAGCCCGGGCAGGCTCGCGACGAAGCTGAGGACGCCGTACACCACCGCGACGCTCAGGCCGCTGTCCGCGCCGAGGCCGGCGGCGCCGAAGGCCCAAGCGGTGACGCCCTCCCGGGGACCCCAGCCGCCGACGTTCAGCGGCAGGCCCATGGCGATGAGCGCGAGCAGTGCCAGCGGCAGCAACGTGAGGGGGGATGCCTGCGATCCGGCGACCCGAGCGGCCACCAGGAACATCAGCAGGTGCCCGGCCAGCACGACGACGGACGACACCAGCACGGCTGGCCAACTGCCCCGGGCGAGCAGGGCACTTCGCGCCTCGGCCAGCAGCGCGGCGAACGAGCGGCGCCGACGCGACGGGCGGGGCGCCCGGCCCATCCGCACGGCTGCCACGATGGCGACCGCGCCGAGTGCGGCGAGCGCCAGCAGGGCGGCGAGATGGCGGGCCTCGACCAGCACCGGTGAGGGCAGCGTGAGCAGGACCGGCACGCCGACGGCGATGAGGGCCACCTGCCCCGCCGTGCGTTCCAGGACCACGGCGCGGACGCCACGGCCGATGTCGCCCGCACTCTGCCCGTGTCGCACCGCACGGTGCACATCGCCGAGCACGCCGCCGGGGAGCGCCGCGTTGAGGAACAGCGCTCGGTAGTAGTCGGCGACAGCGGGCCCGAGCGGCAACCGGATGCCCAGCGCACGGGCCACCCGGCACCAGCGCCAGGCGCTGAACACGGTGGTCAGCACGCCGATCGCGAGCCCGGCCAGCAGGGTGGGGGCGTCGATCCGCCGCAGCCCGTCCAGGAACACCCCGGTGCCGAGCCGCCACAGCAGCACCCCGAGGATGACGGCCCCGGCGATGGTGCCCAGATGCGTACGCAGGGCGCGCGGCACGGGACGGCGGGCGCGCGGCGCCTCGGTCCCGGCCGGGCCGGTGTCCGCGTCGGCGGGCGCGGCCGTCCGCGGTGCCGGAACGGCGACCGCACTCCTCGTCGTCCCACGCGCGGTCTGCGGCGGGATAGTCTGCGCGGCCGGCACCGTGCTGCCCTCGGCCCTGCGAATCGCCACCCCCGCCTCCACCACGGAGGCCGTCCGAGCCGTCATCCTGCCCCTCCCGTCGGCCGCGGCAGCACAAGTACGTCGCTGTGGTGCACCGTCACGCGCAGCTCGCCCGCCGCGCAGGCGGCCGACCGGTCGCGCAGATACGCATCCGCACGGGCCGCCGGCTCCGGACGCTGCTCCACTGCGGCGCCTACCCAGCCACGCAGCCACTCCTCGGTCAGTTCCGCCTGTTCCGGACCGAGCCGCCAGGGGCTCGGATGCGCCCGTACGTCCGCCCCCAGCCGGTCGAAGGTCTCGCAGGCGGCGACCACCGCATCGGGCCCGAGAAGTCCGCCCCGCCGCTGGTGCGCGTTGAACGCGTCGCCGATCTCCTCGTCCATGGGATGGGCGGGAGTGAGCTCCACGCGGCCGACGACGGACAGCGTCAGCAGTGCCGGGCAGCCCGCGCCCACGACGGCGGCGGCGAGCGTGTCCATCTCGTCCGCGGTGAGGACGTCGAGCAGCGCGGAGGCGGTCACCAGCGAGGCCCCCGTCAGGGCGTCGGGGGTGAGCCGGCCGATGTCGCCGCGCTGGGTGGTGACCGTCACCCGGCTGCCGTCGGCGCCCGCCCGGGGGGCCCCCACCGTGGCGAAGTGCAGCAGGTAAGGGTCGCGGTCGTGCAGGACCCAGTGCTGGGCGCCGTCCAGGAGCGGGGCGAGCCAGCGTCCCATGGACCCCGTGCCGCACCCCAGGTCGTGCACGACCAGGTCCTTGGTGCGTCCGGGCCGGTTGGCCAGCCGTATCCGCAGCGGGTCCAGCAGGTCGTGCGCCCGGGCCGCGGCGTCGGCGGGCTCACGCAACTGGAGCCACTGCGGGGCGTACCGCGGGACCTCGGGCTCCTCGGCGCCGGGCGCCGGTATCGCGGAGAGGACCCCGTGACCGGCGGCGTCCGAGGACGCAGTATCGGAGTCGGGCCCCGTCGGAGTCGTACTCATGCTCATGCCGCCCTCCGGGGCTCGTGGCACAGCCGACCCAGGACGCCGGCCAGGCTGCGGGCCGTGGTGGCCCAGCCGTTCAGCGCGGCGCGACGGCCGCGGGCCGCGGCCTTGAGCCGGCGCCGTACATCCGCCTCGCCGAACCAGCCGCGCAGTTCCACGGCGAGCGCGGCGGGGTCCTCCGGCGGTACGAGGATGCCGGGCACCCCGCCGTCGGGTGCGCGTCCCAGCGCCTCCGGCAGGCCGCCGACGTCGGTGGCGAGGACAGGGATGCCGCGGGCGAGTGCCTCGGTGACGGCCATGCCGTACGTCTCGGCGTACGAGGTAAGGACCATGAGGTCGGCGGTGGCGTAACTGGCGTCCAGTTCGGCCCCGGTCCGGGGCCCGACGAGGTGCAGCCGGTCGCCGAGTCCGTGTCCGTCGATGAGCGCGCGCAGACGGGCGACGTACTCGGGATCGTGGCCGAGCCCGCCGACGCAGGTGCAGGTCCACGGCAGGTCCCGGACGGCGGCGAGGGCCTCGACCAGCCGGTGCTGGCCCTTGCGCGGGGTGACCGCGGCGACGCACAGCAGCCGTGAGACTCCGTCGGTGCCGGGGGCGAGGGGCGCGATGTCGGCGCCGGGGGCGGCGACATGGACGCGCTCGGGGGCGAGCCCGTGGTGCGAGACGAGCCGGCGCACGGCCCAGTCACTGGTGGCGACGACGGCGGGTACGGCCCGAAGGGTGGCCCGCTCCTTGGCGTCGAGCTCCGCCGCGGTCTGCGCATCGAGGCCCGTTTCGTCGCCGAGCGGCAGGTGCACCAGGACGGCGAGGCACAGGCGTTCGGCCTCCGGCACCACGATCTCGGGGACACCGCAGGCGACCAGGCCGTCGAGCATGACGACCGTGCCGTCGGGCAGTTCGCGCAGCGTCCGGGCGAGGTCCGCCCGGGCCGTGGCACCGGGCCGGGGCCAGGAGCCCTCGACGGCGTGCTGGTGGACCTGCCAGCCGAAGCCGGGCAGGTCGAGGCAGATACGGCGGTCGTAGGCGTTGCCGCCACTGGGGATGGCCGGGTCGTCGACACCGCCCGGCATGACGAAGTGCACGGTGCGCAGGGACATGGGAATGATGTGGGCGTTCCTCAGGGCCGCGCTCTGCACCGGAACGTAGTGCAGCCGGGGCTGGGACGCCTGGCCGGCCGTGTCCGGGGCCGCGTGGCCGATGGTCATGTCGGTCACAGGCCACGCTCGTAACTCGCCCAGGCGATGTGCGATTCGTGCAGCGTGACGGCGATGCGCTCGATGTCACGGGCGCTCTCCCCCAGCGCGCCCTTGTGGATGCGCTCGGCGAGGCGGTCGGCGATCACCTTCGCCAGGTACTCCGTGGAGGTGTTGATGTTCGCGAAGTCCGGCTCGTCATCGAGGTTGCGGTAGTTGAGCTCGCTCACCACGGCGCCGAGCTCCTGCGTGGCCAGTCCGATGTCGACGACGATGTTGTCGTCGTCCAGCTCGGCACGCCGGAAGGTGGCGTCCACGAGGAACGTCGCACCGTGCAGGCGCTGCGCCGGGCCGAAAACCTCGCCGCGGAAGCTGTGGGCGATCATCAGGTGATCGCGGACGGTGATGCTGAACAACGGACGACCCTCCAGGTGCGGTGCGTCTGATCCCCTGCCGGGGCATGCCGTGTAGTACGGCCGGCCCCTGCGCGTTGTTCAGCTGCCCGTTCTCCTTGTTTCGAGGTTCCGTGCGAATTCCTTGCGCGTTTCCTCGGAGTCGGGGCGATTCGGACAACGGGATCAGTCGTCGGTGTACTGAACTCGGTGGCACAACCCCTTGAGCTCACCACGTGCGAGGCGTGGCAGCACGTCGGGGAGGTCTTCGAAGGCGGACTCGCCGGTGATCAGCGCGTCGAACGCGGGCTCGGAGAGCAGTTCGAGGGCGAGGGCGAGCCGGTCGGCGTAGGTGCGTCCGGCACGGGCGCGCGGCGAGACGGTGCCGACCTGGCTGCTGCGGACGGTGAGACGGCGCGAGTGGAAGGCCTCGCCGAGCGGCAAGGTGACGCGCCGGTCGCCGTACCAGCTGAGCTCGACGACCGTGCCTTCGGGGGCGAGCAGTTCCAGGGCCCGTACGAGCCCCGCTTCGCTCGCGCTGGCGTGGACGACGAGGTCGCACTCGCCGAGGGCGTCCTGCGGCAGTGCGAAGTCGACGCCGAGCGCGCGGGCGGTCTCGGCTCGCTCCGGATCGGCGTCGACCAGCTGGACCCTGACTCCGGGATGACGGGCCAGCAGGGCGGCGACGGAGCATCCGACCATGCCGCCGCCGACGACCGCGATCCGGTCGCCGACGAGCGGCCCCGCGTCCCACAGGGCATTGACCGCGGTCTCGACGGTGCCGGCGAGGATGGCGCGTGCGGCGGGCACGGTGTCGGGTACGACGGTGACGGCCGAGGCCGGGACGACATACCGGTTCTGGTGCGGATACAGGCAGAAGACGGTCCTGCCGACCAGTTCGCCGGGGCCCTGTTCCACTCGCCCGACGCTGAGGTAGCCGTACTTCACGGGCGCCGGGAAGTCGCCTTCCTGGAAGGGCGCGCGCATCGCGGCGTGCTGGCTCTCGGGTACGCCGCCGCGGAAGATGAGGGTTTCGGTGCCGCGGCTGACACCGGAGTACAGCGCGCGCACGAGGACCTCGCCGTCGCCGGGCTTCGGGAGCTCCACGTCCCGCAGCTCCCCGTGACCCGGCGAACGCAGCCAGAAGGCGCGGGCTGTGAGGTTCATGTGCGTCTCCCTGAACGATCCGGCGTCTCACCACGTACGCAGCTATGAGAAGTCGCGCACAAGGTACGCGCGAAGATCGAATCTGTCACTTGGCCGGAGGGTGAGCGGTGGCCCTGAACCACACATACGACGCAAGGCTCTTGCAGCAGGAGACGACCGTGGGAGCGGGCGTGCAGGTACTGCTGCTGGCCTTGTTGGGCACGGCCATCGGCATGGGCCCGGCCGGCTGGCTGACCGGCCTGGCCTTCGCCCTCGCCACCTGGGCCGTCCTCACCCGCGCCGTGCTCCGCTCGCGGCTTCGCTCCTTCGGCGCCGCCAACCGGGTGACGCTGGGCCGGGCGATCCTGGTGGGCGGCGTCACCGCGCTGGTCGCGGACTCCTTCGAGAGCTCACCGCCGGTGACGGTCTTCGTGGGACTGACGGGGGTGGCGCTGATCCTGGACGGCGTGGACGGCAAGGTGGCCCGCCGCACCGGCACCTCGACCGCGCTCGGCGCACGCTTCGACATGGAGGTCGACGCCTTCCTGATCCTGGTGCTGAGCGTGTACGTGTCGATGACACTGGGGCCCTGGGTGCTGCTGATCGGCTCGATGCGCTACGTCTTCGTGGCGGCGGCCAAGGTGCTGCCGTGGCTGAACGGCGAGCTGCCCCCGAGCATGGCGCGCAAGACGGTCGCCGCGATGCAGGGAATCGCCCTGCTGGCGGCCGCCTCGAACTGGCTGCCGTACCCGGTGACCGCGGGGATCGTCGCGGTCGCGCTGGCTTCCCTGGTGTGGTCGTTCGGCCGGGACGTGCAGTGGCTGTGGACCGTCCGCGTCCGCGCGGCGGCGACGCCGGCCCGGAACGAGGTGCTGGAGCTGGTGGCGGGCCACTGACCCGGAGTTCGGCGGAGGGGACGTCCGGCGCCGGCGCCGGAACCGTCCTGCCGAGGACCAGGCCTCCGGCCCGGGCCGCCGAACCTACGGAAGCGCCCTGCCGAGATCCAGACGTCCGACATGGGCCACGTTCTCCCGGTCCTCGGGGTCCTCGCTGACCTCGGCGGCGAACCAGGCGTCGAGGATCTCCGTCAGCAGCGGCTCGGACGTCAGCCGCAGACTGAGCGCCAGTACGTTGGCGTCGTTCCAGCGGCGTGCGCCGTCCGCCGTGTACGCGTCCGTGCATAGGGCCGCCCGCACACCGGGCACCTTGTTGGCGGCGATCGAAGCGCCCGTTCCGGTCCAGCAGCACACGACGGCCTGGTCGGACCTGCCGTCGGCGACCTCGCGGGCGGCGGCCTGGGAGCACACCGCCCACTGGGGGTCGTCCCCGGGGCGCAGCGCGCCGTGGGTCACCACCTCGTGGCCGCGGCCGCGCAGTTGGGCTACGAGGCTACGGGCGACGGGCTCGTCCATGTCCGAGGAGACGGAGATCCGCATGCTTCGGAGCCTACCCGCCCTGACCGCGGGGGCCCGGCCGCTCAGGAGGCCATCATGTCGCGCACCTGAGGCGCCACCTTCGTGCCGAAGAGCTCAATGCACTCCATGAGCGCCCGGTGCGGCAGCCCGTTCATGCCGTACTTCAGGTCGAAGCGGGTCGCCCCCAGGGTCCGCAGCGTGGTGACGATCTTCCGCGCCACGGTCTCGGGCGAGCCGACGTACAGCGCGCCACCGGGCCCGACGTCGTGCAGGAACTGCTCGAAGGTCGGCGCGCGGAAACCCCGCTGCGCGGCGACCTTGCGGATCGTGCTCTCGTAGTACGGCCAGAACTCCTCGACCGCCTGCTCGTCCGTGGCCGCCACATGGCCCGGGGAGTGCACGCCCACCGGCCGCTCGGGCTGCCCGAACTCCTCGAGTGCCTGGCGGAAGAGACCGGAGAACGGGGCGAACCGTGCCGTCGGGCCGCCGATGATCGCGAGCATCAGCGAGAAGCCGTACCGGGCCGTGCGGATGACCGAGTCGGGGCTGCCGCCGACGCCGATCCAGGTCGGGATCGCGCCCGATTCGGTGTGCGGGTAGACGGACACACCGTCCAGGCGCGGCCGGGTGGTGCCGGACCAGCGGACGGGCTTCTCCTTGAGGAGTTCGGCGAACAGGGCGACCTTCTCCTCGAAGAGGCGGTCGTAGTCGCGCAGTTCGTAGCCGAAGAGCGGGAAGGACTCGGTGCTCGAACCCCGCCCGAGGATCACTTCGGCGCGGCCGTGGGCGACGGCGTCCAGGGTGGCGTAGCGCTGGTAGACCCGGACAGGGTCGTCCGAGCTGATGACGGTGACACCAGAGCCGAGGCGGATGCGCGAGGTGCGGGCGGCGATGGCGCCCAGGACCACGTCGGCCGCCGACAGCGGCATCCAGTCGGTGTGGTGCTCTCCGATGGCGAAGTGGTCGAGTCCGACCTCGTCGGCGAGGACGCCCTCCTCGACCAGGTTGCGGATCGTCTGGCCGTGCGACAGCGGCCGGCCGCTGTCGTCGTCGGTCACATCGCCGAAGGTGTCGAGTCCGAGCGTGACCGCCTGCTCGTCACCCGTGCGGTCAGCGGGAGGGTTCGTCATGAAGGGCTCCGGTTCCGGTGGTGCCCGGCCCGCCGGCGGCGGGCCGTCTCGTCCCCGGTCGCCCGGCGGTCCGACCAGCGGCGCGAACTCCTCGCGCACCCACACATGGCAGGTGGCGCAGGACTGGTTGCCGCCGCATTCGGC
>NZ_JBSFJX010000093.1:0-31986 GCF_053598275.1 Streptomyces sp. NPDC001156
GGCCGGGCCAAGCTCGCCGAAGCCGCGGCTACCGCGGCGGCGGCGAAAGACCACCGCACCCGACGCATCGCAGAACGCATCGTGGGTAACCACGGTGCCAACCTCACGGTCGAAGACTGCGACATTCGCACCTGGTACCGGCTATGGGGCAAAGCCTTGCAGGCCACCACACCCGGCCGGCTCATCACCGCCATCAGCCGCGAGTGTGAGAAGGCCGGCGGCCGCCTGCTGCGCGCATCGACCTTCACCACGAAACTGTCGCAGACGTGCCTGTGCGGTGCACAGGTGACGAAGACGCTCGCCGACCGAGTCCACCGATGCGTCTCCTGCGGCCTCGTCGCTGACCGCGACATGGTCTCCGCAGCCCTCGCCGCGCACGTCCGGCTCACCAATCCTGACGACCCCAGCACAGCGGGCCTGGACACCGTCCAGGCCCGCATGACACAGATAGTGTTCGCACAAGGGCTGCAAGAAGCCCTGTCGAGTCAACCGCAGCGCGGTGCCCGCCCCCGCAGGGGCCGCACCCACGCGGCAGCCCACACCCCCGGACTTCCGGGGCCGCGGGCCTCTGCTCGGCAAAACACCACCGACCGGTACCGGCCCACCCCGAATGAGACCCGACCCGCGCGCATGCGGCACAAGGCCCACGTCGGAACAGTCGCCCCAGTAGGGAACGCACCGCCCACAGGCGGCGCACCCGAACAGGAACTGGTCGGCCGGCATCCCATCACGGGATGACTCTTAGGGCATCACTCTGCACAGTGCGTCCAGTGTGCCTGCCCACGCGCTGTCCGAGGGCGCCGCGTAGTTGACCACCACGGCGTCCCGTTCGGGCAACTGCCATCCGCAGTCCGCCACTTCGTAGCGGAACTGCGTCAACCCCTTGATCGCCAGACCTTGCCGGGCCGCGTCCTGGACCACCGAGCTCTCGGTTCCACGCGGGAGTTCGAGGACCGTCTGCAGTCCTGCCGCCATGCCGGCCACACGAATGCCGGGAGCCCTCTGGCGCAGGACCTCGACCAGCTGATCGCGGCGACGCCGGTAGCGCAGCCGCATTGAGCGCACATGACGGTCGTACGCACCCGAGGCGATGAATTCCGCAAGCGTCAGCTGCTCCAGGGCGCTCGTCATGTAGTCGCCGTGCCCTTTGGCCCTCACGATCTCCGGGATGAGTTCCTCCGGCAGCACCATCCATCCAAGCCGTACCCCCGGCGCCAGGGACTTGCTCACGGAACCGAAGTACACCACTCGCTCCGGATCGAGGCCTTGCAGGGCCCCCACGGGCTGACGGTCGTACCGGAACTCCCCGTCATAGTCGTCCTCCAGGATCAGGCCGCCCGTGGCACGCGCCCACTCGACGGCCGCCGTGCGCCGGTCCGGGCAGAGCGCGACCCCCGTCGGGTACTGGTGCGCCGGGGTCATCAGCACCGCGCCCACGTCGCACAGTCGCGCGAGGTCCTCGATGCGTGTGCCATGGTCGTCGACGTAGAGGGACGGGGTGTGCAGACCGGCGTTCGCCAGCAGGTCGCGAAACACGTCGAGGCCGTAGGCCTCGACGGCCACCGCCCGCACCCGCCGCACCCTGAGCGCCTGCGCCATCAGCGCCAGGCCGTGGTGGAAACCGGAACAGATGATGATCCGCTCTGGCTCGGCATACACCCCGCGGGTTCGCGTCAGGTAGCCCGCGAGTGCGGTGCGCAGCTCGACGCGGCCGCGGGCGTCGCCGTAGCCAAAGGCGTCGTACGGCGCGGCGGTCAGAGCGCGGCGGGCCGCGGTGAGCCACTGCGTGCGGGGAAAGTTCGCGAGGTCCGGTGCACCCGTCCACAGGCCGTACCGGGGGCGGGGCTCGTCCGGCCTCGCGCGGGGAGCGTTGGGTGCGGCCGCCCTGTGCGTCTCGACCCGGGTGGCCACCCGGGTGCCGGAGCCCTGCTGGGCGGTGAGCCAGCCCTCGGCGACCAGCTCGGCGTAGGACTCGACCACGGTGTTGCGGGAGAGGCCGAGATCCGCGGCGAGGGAGCGGGAGGCCGGCAGCCGGCTGCCGGGCGCCAGACGTCCCGTGCGCACGGCCTCCCTCAGGGCGTCCGTGAGCCCTGCACGCAGCCCGGGTCCGTGCAGCTCCAGATGAAGGTCGGTGCCGAACGCGGTGGGCGGGCCGATTGCGGAATTGGTCCGCGAATCGTTCACATAGATGCACCCTACTCCCGTACCACCGGCGACGCAGCCTTGCGGGCAGGACGGTGAACTCAGCGCGAGAGCGCCGCGCGTCTCCCGGAGCACACGGTGTGTATGGACTGGGCGAAGCTCGCCCCCTGAGGCCTTCAAATCCGTGCTCCGTCTCGACGGGGCCTTGCATCGGGGCGTCGACGCGACGGTGCTGCGCCTGGTCAAGATCCGCGCGGTCCAGATCAACCACTGCGCGTTCTGCCTCCACATGCACAGCAAGGACGCGGTGGCGGCCGGAGAGTCGGTAGAGCGCATCATGCAGCTTGGCGCATGGACGGAGACGAGGCACTTCTACACGGCGAGGGAGATCGCTGCAATCGAGCTGACCGAGGCGATCACCCTGGTGGCGGACGGATTCGTCCCGGACGCGGTGTACGCAACGGCCGTCGCGGAGTTCGACGAGATCGAGCTCGCCCACCTCATCTCCGCGATCGTAGTCGGCGGCTGCTTGGCGGTTGGTCTACCAGGCGTGGCCTTCGTAGACGCCGGTGCGGGGCAGGGTGATCTCGGCGGAGGGTCCGCTGTCGAGTTGGCCGATGACGAGGATGCCGGTTTCGGATTCGATGCTGACGCGGGTGTGGCCTTGGGCGGGTGGGCGGCGGGGGTGTCCCAGATACGGAGGGTGATCTGGAGGGGGATGTCGGGTTGGAGGCTGAGGAGGTAGAGGTGGTAGCCGTTTCCGGTTACCACCTGTTGCTCTGCGGCGTCCAGGGCGGCTTCGTCGCCGACGTAGGCGTCGGCGTCGTAGACCTCCCCGCCGCGGCGGCCGGGGGTGGTGGTGATGTGGTGCTCGGCGAGAAGGGCGATGGCCGGTGGGGCCTTCCTACTTAGTCCCGGATGTCCTGCAACAGCCACTCACGGGGGATCTCGTGGCCCAGGCCGCGCTCACGGGCGCGCTCGTAGACGATCGCCGCGAGGGCGTGGAACTGGGCGCCCTGGATGTTGCCGCGCTCGGAGAACGTCACCTGCCGGTCGTCGTCCCGCGCGCGGGCGCGCCCTGCCAGCACGGCGTCGAGTCGGACCACTCGTGTCCCGCTGGGGGGCCGGCGCGATCCTCTGCCGTGCTGGTGGCGGTCCCAGACGGCGGCTTCCGGGCTGGCCCGATAGGTCACGTATTCGTCGTCGGTGGCCCAGTCGGGCGCCGACGAGGGCACGCTGGCACTGCCGAGCCGCAGCCACACGTCGAAGCGCTGTCGAGCGTGGGCATCTGGGCGTCCGCCGATGCAGGTGACGTGCGTGCCCGGGCGCAGGTCGCGGCCCAGGACGACGTCGCCGACCGCGTCGGTGCAGCCGGCCACGAGGTCGGCGCCGTGATGGGCGGTCTCGGGATCATCGACCGCCACCACCTCCACGCCGTGCAACTCCCGCATCTGTGCGGCGAAGCGCTCGCGGTGGGACCGGGTGGGGCTGTAGACCTGGACCCGCTCCAGAGGGCGGACGGTGAGGAAGGCCTCGATGTGGCTGCGCGCCATGCCGCCGGATCCGAGCAGGCCCAGCACGCGGGCGTCCTCGCGGGCGCCGAGACGCACGCCGATGGCCGAGTCGGCACCCACGCGCAGGTGCTGCAGCAGCCCGTCGTTGAGCAGCGCGACGGGCTCGCCGGTGCGGGTGTCCAGCAGGAGCACCAGACCGCAGAACATCCCGGGGCGCACGCAGTACTTCTCTTGGGTGCGACCACCCGGGGGACCGGCTTCCATGAGCACGTCCGACTTCATCCGGATGGCCGCATAGCCGCTGCGCGCCGAGCCGCCTTCCATCGTCCCCCACTGGTAGACGCGCTCGTCGTCCACGGGCAGGGACAGGTCGATGCGCGGCCGGCACACGCCGATGCCGGCGGCCAGGTCCCGGTACGACTCCTCGAGAGCGCGTACCACGTCGGGCATCGTGAGCACGGCGGCCGTGACCTCGTTGTTCAGGACGAGCATGATCCTCCGTTCGGCCGTGCGGGGGAGTGGGCGGGCCCGGGCCGGGCTGGTCACGCGGGCCGTTCAGGGGCGCAGGGGTGCGCTCGGGCCTTCGTACTCCGCGCGGGCCGCAAGGTGGCGCCACATCGCCGCCACGTTGAACGCCGGTCCGAGGTCGGGCAGTTCCTCGATGTCCTCGTCGGGAATCGGGCGCAGGGGCGCGGCGGTGGCGGCCACGGCCAGGGTCATGCGCGCCAGGGAGTCCACCGCCAGGGCCCGGGTGACCGCTTCCGCGACGGCATGGGTGGGGTCGCCGGTGCCGACGGCCACGAGTCCGTGCCCCCGCAGTACGACCACAGGACGGTCCCCGAGGCAGTCCGCCATTTTCTCGGCCAGGTCGCGCCGGCGGATCAGGGCCGAGCGGGGCCAGACGGGGATGCCGTCGTGGGCGAGCCGGGCCGCCGGTATGTCGTACGAACCTACGAGCGGAAGCCAGGGCAGGTCAGCCACGGACGCGGCGACCACGGCGGGCGGATGGGCGTGCACCACGGCAGTGACCTCCGGCCGTGACCGCAGGATCTCGGTGTGGATGGGCAGTTCGCTCGGCGCCTTCCACCCAGAGGGTGCCGAGCCTGTGCCGTCGAGGCCGACCTCCTGCACGTCGTCGACGACCGTGAAGGCGAGCCCGCGCTCAGCGGGTCCGCGTCCGCGGATCAGGAGGGTGTTCGGGCTGGTCCGGGCGCTCACGTGGCCCAGGATGTGTTCGACGAGGCCGGTGACGGCGAGTACGCGGCAGGCGACGGCGACGCGTTCACGAAGGGCTTCGTAGGACTCCACCTGGATTCGCCCACCCCTTGGATGTGTCCACTCCATTGGCCTGTTGGTATGACTTTAAGCCATTGCGTCGAAGGGCGTCAATAAAGCTCCTGGTCATGGGACAATGCGCACATGCCATCGCGACCCAGCCAGGCTCAGCGTGCTGAGACCGAAGCCGAGAACCCCGTCAAGGCGGCCGCCCCGGCCGAGGGGCTGTTCAAGACGGTCTCCTCGAGCCGTGTCTCGCAGCTGATCGTCGACCAGATTCGGATGCTCCTGAAGGAGGAGCGCCTGCAGCCCGGTGACCGGCTGCCCAGTGAGCGCGAGCTGTGCACGCAGTTCGGGGTGAGCCGTGTGACCGTGCGTGAGGCGCTGCGCAGCCTGGAGGCCAGCGGGCTCGTCGAGATCCGGCTCGGTGCCCGAGGCGGCGCGTTCGTGACGGCGCCGTCGTCGCGGCGGGTGGGTGAGGGGCTCGCCGACCTGCTGTCGCTGTCGCCGCTGACCGCCGCCGAGGTCACCGAGGCCCGCCTCGTCTTCGAGCTCGGCATCGTGCCCCTCATCGTCGAGCGCGCCACGGAAGAGGACCTCGACGCGCTCCGCGCCCTGTGCGACGAGCATGCGGAGGCCGTCAAGCAGGACACGTACGACATGGAGATGTCGGCGGACTTCCATACCCGTGTCGCCGCCTGCACGCACAACGGCGCGATCGAGATGCTCGTCCAGTCCTTCCACGGCCCGCTGTTGATGAGTCTGCGTGAGGCGCAGAGTATCGAGCCGCAGATGGGGCACCGCGGATCGAAGGAGCACCGCAAGTTCGTCGAGGCGATCGCGGCGCGTGATGCCGGGGCCGCGACGGAGATCATGCGTACGCACCTGCAGCGGACAGCGTCCAGGGTGAAGGGCGACGGCCGGCGCAGGTGATCCCGAAGTTGCCATGCCCCGGGTCCGGTTGGGCTCGGGGCTCTTTTGTGCTCCCCGAGAAGGCATTATGGTTAGACCATAAGGCGATTGGAAGGCTTCGGCCATCACAGGAGGCACCATGGGCAAGAAGGGACGAGTCTTCGTCCGCGGCCTGACCTCGGAGACGTACGGGCTCGGTGAGTACCGCCGCAGGCAGCTCGCCGTCCAGCGGGTCCGCGACGACTCCGTGGTCGTCGACGACGCGAAGGTGGCGCACTCGGGCGACAGCGAGAAGTCCCGGACGTGGTGGAGGGTCGGACCCGGGGACGCGGACTTCCTCACCCAGACGATCCAGGTCCACTTCGTCGAACTGCCGCCCGAGTCAAGCAATCACGGGCACGGACACCAGAACGAGGCGGCCTTCTACATCCTCCAGGGCCGGGGCTACGAGATCCACGACGACCAGCGCTACGACTGGACCAAGGACGACCTCGTCTTCGTCCACACCGACTCGGTGCACCGCCACTTCAACCCCTACGACGAGACGGCCACCGCCCTGGTGGTGAAGGCCAAGAGCACCTGGATGTTCATGGGCCTGTGGCAGCAGGGCCGCAGCGGCCCGGTCGAGCGCGAGGCCGAGTTCGGGCCCCGTGAGGACTGGTCCCGGATCTGGACACCCGGCGTCACGGATCGTAAGAAGGTCATCTCCCTGGCCGACACCACCTGGGAGAACACCCCGCTCGGCCGCGTCCGGGTGATGTCCTCGCCGGAACGCACGGACGCCCGCATCTTCTCCATCGACGCCTTCGAGCTCGACATCCCCGCCGGCAGCCGCTCGGGCAAGTACTGGAAGATGGCCGACGAGGTGTACTACGTGCTCGACGGCAGCGGTTACGCCCTCCAATGGGAGGTCGAGGCGGAGATCGCCGAGAAGTACTACGCGCGGGTCGCCCTGGAGCCGACCCGGCACGAGATCACCAAGGGCGACACGCTGTACGTGCCGCAGAACCACGTGTGCCAGCTCTTCTCCTACGACGGCACGCCGCTGCGGCTGCTGTCGGCGCAGAACCGCGTCTTCAAGCACCTCGGGTACGACACGGTGCACTTCATGGAGGACGCTCCCGAGTACCAGGCCGGGCAGAACGCCTGACCGACCGGAACACTTCGGCCCCACACCGTGCCACTGAGTGTGGGGCCGAAGTCATTCCTTGCACATGCCTGTCACGGGTGCGCCGTCGCGGCCTCCTCCGCGGCGGCGACGAGGTCGTCGACGCTCAACAGGGCCGGCTCCCGGGCCGTCTCCAGGCGCAGCGCGAGCGCCCCGTGCACGGTCTTGCGGATCCGGCGCCCGTCCAGACCGGTCAGAAGCTTGCCCACCCGCTGGTGCACGGCCGTGTCCTCGGCCAGCGTGGCCAGTTCGGGCCACTGCGCCGCCAGACCGCGCAGTGAGTCGGCCACGATCAGCGGGACCACCGAATCGTCGGGCAGTTCGGTGTGCACGACGAGGTCGGCGCGGGAGAGGAACGCCTCGTCGACGGCCTCGGCGAAGTTCGTCGTGACGACGAGCAGGGTGCCGGGGCGCTGCGCCCGCAACGAGTCCAGACCACTGAGCACGGCGTCGGTGGCCCGGTGGACGTCGACCGGGTTGGTGTCGAAGGACGCAGCGTGGCGCCGTACCGCGAGCGCCTCGACCTCGTCGACGAGGACCAGGGTGTGGGGCCGGCGTGCGGCCAGCTCCGGGAGCGTCTCGTGGAACAGCCGTGAGACGGCGCGCTGGCTCTCGCCCAGCATCTCGCTGGGGAAGGCGTGGGGGTCGACCTCGACGAGTGTCGTCGCACCGTGCGGGGCCAGCGTGCGGGCGGCGGCTTGCGCGAGCCCCTGGGCCAGCGTCGTCTTGCCGGTGCCGGGCGGTCCGGCCAGCACGACCAGACCGTGGGGTGCCACGGGCGAACCCGCGAGCCGCCGCCCGTGCCTGAGCACGAGGACGGCGGTCGCGAGCAGCCTCTCCTTGACCCGTGGGTCGATCATCACCGAGTCCCACGGTCCGTCATGGTGGTCGGCGGGCAGCGCATGGATCCCGGCGACGCCGTGCGGCAATGCAGTGCTCACCGCTTGCGGCCCCCGTTCACGGCCAGGTGGGGCGCGTGAGCGCCGGCCACTGGACGGTCGTGGGGTCACCGGCCTGCGCGTCCCGGATGTGCTCGGGCGGCTCCTCGAACAGCACCAGCGGATCGCACAGGGCGCGCATCGTCTCCAGCAGACTGTCGAACATATGGATGCGCACCACCTTGGCGGTGCGGTCCGTTGCGGAGTTGACGTGCTGGTGCCACAGGAAGTGGTCGACGACGATGATGTCGCCCTTCTTCCAGGGGTGCCGTTCGCCGCCTTCCGGCTCGGTTCCCAGATAGCTCTCGCCGCTGCCCTCGACGACGTACAGCCACGCCTCGCCGGGATGCCGGTGCATCGACTGGGCCCGGCCCGGAGCGATCTCGAACATCGCCATCGTGATGCCGGAGGCCTGGTAGCCGATGGCGCGGTCCAGCAGGAACGTGGTGCGGGTGCCGCGCGGGGTGTTGCGCAGCTCCAACTCGTCCCAGCTGGTGTGCAGCCGGCCCGAGCGGCGCGCCTCCTGGTCGCGGGCGAGTCGCCGCAGCCGCGTCGCATAGGGGTCGGCACCGTCACGACCCGGCGAGAACGGCGGGCGCGGCGGCAGTTCGGACACGGGGGTGTGGCCCGCGTCCTCGAGGACGGCCATGCCCATCGTCTCCAGCAGCGGCGCGCTGGAGAAGGTGAGGTAGCGCGTTGTGGTCTCGCCCTCGTTGCCGCTGCGGTGCCAGGACCAGGCAGGCAGGTGCAGCGAGTCGCCCGGCCCCCAGTCGATGCGCTTGCCGTCGATCTCGGTCCAGCCCCGGCCGGCCACCACGAACACCATGGCGTCCCATGAGTGCCGGTGCAGCGTCGTCACGGTCCCTGGGTCCAGTTCATGGGCCAAAGCGTCCATCGTGCGGGTGGGCCGGTCACCGTCGGCTCCGACGTAGACGCCCACGCGGCTGCCCCGCTCGGTGGGGTGCATCTCGACGTCCTCGAGGGCGACGACGGTGCGCTGGTTCTTCCGCCACTCCTCGATGAAGGCGGCTCGTCGGCGCTTCTGTACGTGGTAGTGAGTGACCTCGGTCGTGGTGTGCGTACTCAAGCGTGTCTCCCAACAGAACGAAATACACACGGAGTCGGAGGATCAGGAGGTGGCCGGCTGGGCCGTGGGCACGCTGTACTCGCGTACCGTGCGGCTGCGGGCCGCACTCGCGCCCGACACGGCGGCAGGGACCAGACCGCCGAGGGTCAGTGCCAGAACCGGGCCGAGCGCGCCGGCGGCCAGGCCCATCACCGAATCGCCGATCGCCGGGCCGCCGCGCGAACACATCTGGTAGATGGCGGAGACCCGGCCGCGCAGCTCGTCGGGTGTCTCCACCTGGACCGCGGCATGGCGGACGGTGGTCGCGACCGCGTCCGCCGCCCCCAGGGCGAGGGCCATGACGATCGCCACCGGGAAGGTGCGCGACTGGGCCAGGCCCACCACGGCCAGGCCGTACGCCGCCGTGCCCCAGAGCACGATCCGGCCGGCGCGTGCCGTGCGCACCAGCCGGAACACCCATACCGAGCCGATCAGCGCGCCTGCCGAGGGGGCCGCGGACAGCAGTCCGTAGCCGGTGGCGCCGACATGCAGGACGTCCGCGGCGAAGGCGGGCAGCAGCACCCGGTAGGCACCGAACACTGTGGCGGTCATGTCCAGGCCCATCAACTGCCAGACCACGGGCCGCTCCGCCACGTAGCGCACGCTCTCCCGCAGGCTCCCCAGCAGGGACCGCCGCTCGCCGCCGCCCGCCAGGGGAGGCACCCGCAGCAGGGCGAGGACGACGACGAGCGCGGCGTAGGTGACGGCGTCGAAGACGTACACCGCCCCTGGGCCGCCGACGGCGATCAGCACACCCGCGAACGCGGGGCCTACCAAAATGGCCAGTTCGCGCGACGGGTTGAGCAGTGCGAACGCCTCGACGAGACGTTCGCGCGGCACCATCGCCGGGATCAGCGCCTGCCGCGCGGGCTGGTCGAACGTCGCGGCCGCCGTCGCCAGCAGCGACGAGACCACGACCGACCACACCGTGGCGGCGCCCGCCAGGGTGATCGCGGCGAGGGCCGCCGACACCAGCAGTGCGACGCCCTGAGTGACCTGGAGCAGGTGTCGGCGGTCCAGCCGGTCGGCGTAGATCCCGCCGACCGGCGACAGCACCAGCAGGGCCACGGCCTGGGCGAGACCGACGAGTCCCACCTGCGCGGTCGAGCTGGTGAGCTGGTAGACCTGGTAGAGGTTGGCGGCGACGGCTCCCCTGGTCCCGATCTGGGAGAGGACGACGCCGCCCCAGTAGAGGTCGAAGTCCCGGTTGCGCAGTACTTCGGGTATCGCCATCGGTCAGTCGACCGGGACGAGGGTCACCTTGTCCGGGGCGACCGAGAAGTGCACTTCGGTGCCCGGCGGGATCGACAGGTTGGGATTGGAACGGTTGCGGACCTCCAGATCGCCCACACCCACGATGTGGTCCACGACGTCGCCCATGAAGGCGCGGGTGAGGACCGTACCCGACCACTCATTGGGCACATCGCCCCGCCGCTCACGGGACAGATCGACGCACTCGGGGCGGATCGAGATGAGCACTGTGTCACCGACCGCGGGCGGCGCCTCCACCCCGTGGGCCACGAGGCGGCCCTGTTGCGCGTCCACCTGCACTTCGCCGCCCGAGACCGAGACGACCTTCGCCTCGATGAAGTTGGAGGTGCCGATGAACTCGGCCACGAACCGCGTGGCCGGCTTGGTGTAGATCTCGCGGGGCTTGCCGATCTGCTCGATACGGCCCTGGTTCATCACCGCGATGCGGTTCGACATCACCAGCGCCTCGGACTGGTCGTGGGTGACGTAGATTGCGGTGAGATTCAGCTCCCGCTGAAGACGCTTGAGTTCGAAACGCATCGTCTCGCGCAGCTTGGCGTCCAGATTGGACAGCGGTTCGTCCAGCAGCATCAGCTCCGGCCGGGTCACCAGGGCGCGGGCCAGGGCCAGTCGCTGCTGCTGGCCGCCGGAGAGTTTGGTGGCGGCCCGGGCCGCGTAGGCGCCGAGCTCGGTGACCTCGAGGACCTGGCCGACGCGGTCCTCGATCTCCTTGCGGCCGGGGCGCTTGGCGCGGGGCATCACCTCCAGCGGGAACGACACGTTCTTGAAGACCGACATGTGCGGCCAGATGGCGTACGACTGGAAGACCATGCCGAGTCCGCGCTGGTTGGCGCGCATGTTGACACCGTGCTTGGAGTCGAACAGCACGCGTCCGCCCAGTGTCACCCGGCCCTCCGTCGGGCGTTCCAGGCCCGCGACGGAGCGCAGGGTGGTGGTCTTTCCGCAGCCGGAGGGGCCGAGCAGCGTGAACAACTCACCGTCGTGCACCTCGAAGTCGACCCCGCCGACGGCGAACACACGCGTGCCCGCGTCGGATCGCCGCCCGGAGGTGTCGTCGTAACTCTTCTTGAGGGATTCGACCGTCAACATCGCTGAAGGTCCCTTCGATCAGTTCGCGGAGTCGCTCTGCAGCCCGAAACGGGCACCCAGGCGGTAGGCAATGGAGACGAGGACGACGAGGAGGACGACCATGCAGACGCCCAGGGCGGCCAGGGTGGTGAACTGGCCGTTCTCGAACTGCTCCCAGATCAGGACCGACAGCACCTCTTTGCCGGGGCTGTACAGGAGGATCGTGCTGGACAGCTCACGGAAGGACACGACGAGGATGTAGACCCAGCCGGCCAGGATGCCGCCGCTCATCAGCGGCAGCAGCACACGGCGGAAGGTCTGGAACCACGAGGCGCCGGAGACCGCCGCCGACTCCTCGAGCTCGGGTGACATCTGCGCCATAGCGGACGAGGAGTAGCGCATGCCGTACGGCAGGTAACGCGTGCAGTACGACACCAGCAGGATGAGCAGCGTGCCGTAGATCGGCAGCGACATCCGCAGATAGACGAACGACAGCGCGAGGCCGAGAACGAGCCCGGGGATCACGATGGGGGTGAAGGCCAGCAGGTCGAGCAGCCGTCGGCCCGGGGCCCTGGTGCGCAGGACCACCCAGGAGACGATCGCGGTGAGGATCATCACCGCCGTCGCGGCGCCCACGCCCACGATGAGCGAGTTCTTCAGCGCCGTGAACGCCAGCGGCATGTCGAAGACGGCACGGTAGTTGGCGAAGCTCATCTGGCTGAGGGTCTTGCGGGTCGGTGCGGCGTAGTACTTCAGCAGCGAGGCGTACACGAGGACGGCGACCGGCAGGACCACCGTGAGCAGGAAGTAGAGGATCACTCCGGCGCCCACGAACGGCCGCGCCCGGCCCAGCTCGACAGGACGCGGCCGGAACGCCTTGCCCGTCACCGTCTGGAAGTTGCGCGAGGAGCGCTGGAGCCAGCTGGAGACCAGCACGCCGACCGCCGCGATGACCAGCAGTCCGATGGCGTAGGCGCCGGCGGCTCCGTAGTCGATGGGGTAGGCCCGCAGGACGAAGTAGATCCGGCTGGTGAACACATAGATGCCGTTCTGCAGTCCGAGCAGTCCGGGCACCTCGAAGCTTTCCAGGGACTGCACGAACATCAGCAGTGCCGCGGAGATCATGGCGGGCCGCAGCAGCGGAACCGTGACCCGGCGCAGAACCGTGAGGCGGTTCGCCCCCGACATGGCGGCGGATTCCTCCAGCGAGGGATCCATCGCCCGGAAGGCGGCCACCATCAGCAGGAACGCCACCGGAGCGAGGTGCAGCCCCTGCACCCAGATCATGCCCCAGACGCTGTAGATGTTGATCGGGGAGGAGCCGAACAGGGGCTTGAAGACGAGTGAGTTGAGAAGCCCGCTCGAGGGATCACCGAGGAAGATCCACGAGGTGGCGTACAGGATGCCCGGCACGATGAGCGGCACGAGCGACGCCGCGAAGAACAGCCCCTTGAACGGGGTGTCCGTCCGTACTTGCACATACGCCAGGGCCGTGCCGAGGACGAGCGCGAGGGCGGCCGAACCGAGGGCGAACCACAGCGAGTTCAGCATCATCTCGCCGGACTGCGAATTGCCGCCGTAGGCACGTGCGAACGCGTTGAAGGAGAGGCCGCTGCCGTCGGCGCTGAGGAAGGTGTCGTGGACCAGGTAGCCCAGGGGCACGATCGCCAGGTATCCGACCACGACGACGGCGCCGCCGACCAGCAGGCCCTGCAGGGACAGCGGGCGCCGCAGCAGGCGCAGTAGCCGGTGCGCCCTGCGGTCCTCCGCGGGCTGTGGTGTGCGTCCGGGACGGGCTTCGGGGCCGTCGTCCCGGGCGGTCGTGGACGTGGGTGCGAGGGTCATCGGTGGTCAGCTCCCCGTCGTGGCGGCGCCGCGCAGCAGCGCGTCATACTTCTTGTCCCAGGAGCCGTCGTCCTTGCTGAGGCCCTTGACGTCGAAGGGGACGAGGGTGAGGCCGGTGAGGCTCTTGTCCCCGGGGACCTTCGTCGACGGCGTGAGCCCGAGCTTGACGAGTTCCTTCTGCCCGTCCGTCAGCAGCCAGTTGTAGAAGAGCCAGGCGCCGGCAGGATGCTGTGCGTTCTTGATCATGCCGACGCCGTTGGGCCGGGCGAAGGCGGGTATCTTCGACACCCCGCCCTGCGGCAGGTGGGCGACGGGGGCGCCCTTCTCGGCCGCGCGGTCCGTGATGTAGGTGTAGTTCATCGCCTCCATCGGCGACTGGCCGGCGGAGAGGAACTGCATCATTGTTGTGTGACCCTTGGACACCTTGGAGTTGGCGACGATGGCCTTCCAGAGCTTGTCCACCTCGGCCTGCGACTTGCCTTGGTCCAGCCAGTACTTGGTGACGTTCTCGAACCAGTCGCTGTCGCTGACCTCGAGGGTCAGCTTGCCCTTGTACTTGGGCAGGGCGAGGTCCTCCCAGCTGTGCGGCTCGTCGGCGGGCTTGATCAGATCGGTGTTCCACGCGGGCTGGAAGACGTTCAGCCGGCTCGCCGTCCAGTGCGCGAACTTGCCGGCCGACTCGACCTTGTCGAGTGAGGAGCCGTTGAAGTCCGCCAGGAGGTTGTTGTCGGACAGGGCCGTCATCTCCAGGAAGTTGGTCTCCACCGTGTCCGCGCCTGCCTTGCCGGCCTGCGCCTCCTGCAGCGCCCGCTGCAGTACCGTCTCGGAGTTGCCGCGGAAGACGCTGACGTGGATGCCGTACTGCTTCTCGAAGGCCTGCGCGATCGGGGTCGCGATGTCCGCGGTCATCGAGGTGTAGAGGGAGAGAGTTCTGCCCTCCTTCTGGGCGAGCTCCTTGGCTTTGGCGACCTGTTGGTCCTTGGGGAGGGCGGCGATCTGCGCGTAGGTGCCGTCCGCCTTGGCGTTGGACGCCGTGGTGACGGCGCTGCCGCATCCGGTGGTGGCGGCCGCGACCAGTAGTCCGGCCAGGGCGACGGTGGTGTTACGGGTCCTCATGCGGTGCTCTCCTGAAGAAGGGCGTGAAGGGGGAGTGCGGTCAGCCCGCCGTGGGGACGCCGCGCAGCAGCGCGTCGTAGGCGGTGTTCCATTTCTTGGTGTCGGTCTCGGCGGTCTTCGAGAGGCTGTAGGTGGTGGTGCCGGCCGGGATCGGGTCCTTGTAGCCGGGCACGCGCTTGGCCGCCGGGATCCGCAGCGACTCGGCGATGATCTTCTGACCCTCGGTGAGCACCCAGTCGGTCCACAACAGGGCCGCGGCCGGGTGACGTGGACGGGCCATGAGCGCCACGCCGTTGGGGCGGAGGATCACCGGCTCGACGGCGGGCCGCCAGGCCACGGGCGCGCCCTTCTTGGCCGCCTTGTCGACGGTGTGGCTGTAGACCGAGAGGGCCACGGCGAACTGGCCGGCGCTGAGCAATTCACCCTGCACAGTGTGGCCCTTGACGACCTTGACGTTGGCGGCGATCTTCTTGAACAGGGCGTCCACGGCGGAGGGGCTCATGCCCTTCTCCTCGGTCAGATACGTGTGCATCGACGCGTACCAGTCCCAGTCGCCGACCTCGACGGAGAGCTTGCCCTTCCACTTCGGGTCGGCGAAGTCGGCGAAGTCCTTCGGTTCCTGGCCCGCCGTGACCTGGTCGGTGTTCCAGCCGACGACGAAGGCGTTGAACCGTTCGGCCGTCCATCCGCCGAGGTTCTTCGCGGCGTCCTTCAGACCAGCTTCGGCGGGTCCCTCGTAGGCGTGGAGCAGGTGCTGGCCGTCCAGGGCACGCAGTTCGAGGTCGTTGGTGTCCATGACGTCGTTCTGTGGCTTGTTCGCCTGGTTCTCCTGCAGTGCACGCTGCAGCACCGTCTCGGAGTTGGCACGGAAGGCGTGGACCTTGATTCCGGGGTACGCCTTCTGGAACCCGTCGACGAGGTCCTGGATGTCGGTGTTGGAGGTGTACAGGTCCAGTACGCCGCCCTCGCTCTTGGCGTCGGCGAGGAGCTTGTCCGTGCGCTCCTTGCCGGTGAGGGACTCGTACGCGGCGTAGGGGTTCTTGTCGGGGGCGGAGCCGGCGGTTCCCGTCGTCGGGGAGGCGCCGCAGCCGGTGAGGAGGAGGCCGCCGACCAGAAGGCCGACGGGAAGAGCGCCTTGACGCATCGCACACTCCTTGGACGAGGCGGATGGCTCGAGGGCGGACGGGAAGGGCACAGAGTGTGGGGGAGCGGTGCGGTCGCGCCGACGGCGGGTGGTGAGTCGTCGGCGCGGCGGCGTGCGGCTGCGGTTCGCGTCCGTCCGAGTGCCGGGTCCCTGCATAAAACTGCAAGGTCGGTCTTATGGTCTAACCATCGGACAAGAGCTTTACTTTATTGTTACGGCCCGCGGGCGAGGGGTTCCACGCCCCTGGGCTTCGGGTCATGGGGAGGCGGGAGGTCGGCCGGGATTTTGTCGGAAGACGAGCGACTTGATCGTGACCGGCACCGTGAGGGACGGGAAGCGCACCCGTCCGATATCGACGTAGTCGAAGTCCCGCAGGCTCAGCCCGTCGATCACGAGCAGATCGGCGGTGACGTCCAGCTCGTCCCGCAACAGCCGGCCGAGCGTGAGTGCGACATCGCCGTCGAGCACGACGTACAACGGCCTTCCCTGCGCGCACCGTTCGGCGAGCGCGTCCCGGATGCCGCGTGCGAAGGGCAGCAGTCGGTCGTAGCTCGGCGGCCCGCTCCAGGTCAGGGCGAGGGCGATGTCCGCACCCGTCTGGGCGACGTCCAGGGCGACCAGATGCCGGCGGACCGCCGACTCGACCGCATCGCTGTCGACCCTCTCGCCGAGCTCGTACGCCGGTTTGAGCACCTGCAGGTTGCGGCGCGGCAGCAATGCGTCGGGGTCGGAGATGAAGCCGGTGTTGCCGCTGAGCTGGACGCTGTACTCCGATGCGCCCACCGCCGTCGCGCGGATGCACTCGCCCGGCGGAAGCAAGGGATACGGCAGCGCACCGTCGTCCAGCCGCCGGCGCAGCGCGCGTCCCAGGCGGCGACCAAGGTCTCCAAAGTCCCTACGCTCCCTGTCGTAGACGTACTCGGCGACCCCGCCCGAGAACATCACCCCGTCGACCGGGGCGAGTTCGGACAGCGGCTCGGTGAGGAAAAGGGCCCGGACGCGTTCGCTGGGCGCCGCCGCGGTGAGGGCCTCGACCAGCGTGTCCGCCATCGCCTCGGCCACCCGGTTCAGTTCCTCGCCCCGGACGGTGTCACCGCGCGTCCAGTCCGCGAACCCGGCCCGCTCGGCGTGCACACGGCCGGCCGGATCGAGCCGGACGATACGTCCGGCGGCGTCGACCACCTGGAGTCTGCCACCGATGTGCACGGCGGCGGTGGCGACGACCCGCCCCCGGTCCAGCACGGCGAGCTTGGTGGTCCCGCCTCCGATGTCGACGTTGAGGATGCGCCGCCCGGTGTCGTACGACGCCTTCGCGGCTCCCGATCCGTAGGCGGCCAGCATGGCCTCCATATGGTGGCCCGCGCTCGCGTTGACCAGCTCACCCCCGCGCTCGGCGAGGACGGCGGCGATCGCCTCCGCGTTGCGCCGGCGCAACGCCTCGCCGGTGAGGATCACGACACCGGTGTCGACGTCGGCCGGATCGACGGCTGCCTCCTTGTACGCCACGTCGATGATCGCGCCGAGGGCCTCGGCGTCGATGTACTCGTCGCTCGCGTAGGGCGTGAGTTCCACCGGGGAGCGGTGGAGGGTCTCCCGCCGCACCACGAGGTACCGGCTCGTCAGATCCTCGCCGATGCGCCGCAGATGCAGGCGGGAGAAGACGACCTGGGCGCCGGAGGACCCGATGTCGATGCCCACGCTGTGCAGGGTGACGTTGTCCTGCTGCCAGATCGGGTTGTCCTCGAGGCCCCCGGCCACGTCGTCGTGCACATGGTCGTGGTCGGGGAGGTACGCCGAATGAACCGTGCGCACCCCGTCGTCATGGTTGTGGTCTTCGGCGTGCCGCACGGTTCCCGCTCCTCAACTTCCTGTGTCAGACGGTGGCGGACTGCTCCGGGCTCGGCGGGAGCGTGGCGAGCTCCGCTTCGTAGACGGCGTCCATCCTGGGCTCCATCCCGTGCTTGGCCAGGGCCTCCCGGAACGTCTCACGCACATACGACGACTCGTCGGCATAGTCGATCTGGTCGCCGCCGATGCGCCGGCTGATCCAGGCCTTCGGCACGCCCTGCGCGTTGCGTACGGACACGACCTCGTGCTTGAAGGCCAGATAACGGCTCGGCTCAGTACCGGTGTTGAAGTGCTGGTGGAACCACATGTTCGGCGGGACGATCAACGCGCCCGGCCCCCACTCGTAGCGGCGGGGCTCCTCGCCCTCCGGCCACATGAGGCTGTAGCCCTCGCCGGACAGGATGATGACATGGGCGCCGGGTCCGTGCCGGTGCCCCTTCTTGTACGTCGCGGTCGGGAACTGTGAGATATGGCTGTTCATCGACCCCTTGGCCATCGCGAAGCGGATGTGTCCACCACCGGCGCCCCGCTCCTTCGCCTCGATCAGTGGAAGGTTGACCGCGTCCGCGACGAAGTTCGTGTCGAGCAGCAGGCCCTTCTGCTCGCCCCTGGGGGAGAAGTAGTCGGGCTCGCCGTCGAAGCGGTCCGGGAAGTCCCTCGGGGTGTCGAAGACGAAGTCCGGGTCGCCGTAGAGGTTGATGACGGGAGGCAGGTTCGTCGAGGAGACGAAGCGCGCCGCCTTGCGGCCGGACCCGTTGAAGTGCTGGTGATGGGCGTTGAGCGGAATGGCGAAGATCGATCCGGCCTGCCACTCGAAGGTCACCTCGGCGCCGGAGTCGTTCCAGACCTTCGTCGATCCCTGGCCGTCGAGGACCAGGATCATCTCCTCGAACAGCTGCCGCTGCGGAGCGAGTGAACCGCCGGCGGGGATCTCGCAGACGTAGCAGTCGTTGGAGGTGCGGGTGGCCTCGTGGTTGATGAAGACGCCGCGGCCGCCGCGTCGTTCCCACGGCTTCAGCTCGACGGTACGCAGATCGGGGATGTAGTGGGCCGCGATGATGTCGAGCCCTTCGGCGGCGACCCAGCGGGTGTAGGGGGATTCCTTCTCCGTGGCGAACTTCGCCGCCAGGGAGTCGTTGACGAGCGCATCCTTGGCCATTCGGCGGCCCTTCCTGGTCGGCTCTTGCGACATGACGTGCGCTGACAGAGACATTGGGGGTGTGGATTGGTAGAACCATAAGTCCATCACTGGAGGGCGTCAACGAGTCGTGCGCGATGATCGGAATCCCTCTGCGGCCACTTCCGCGGCCGCCGTCGCGGCGGCCGCGGGTTCCAGGTAGCGGCCGCCCCGGACGAGCGGTTTCAAGTCCTCGCCGAGGTCGTACCGCAGGGGCATGGCGGTGGGGATGTTCAGGCTTGGCACCTCCTCGCGGCTCATCCGGTCCAGGTGGGCGACAAGGGCTCGCAGCGAGTTGCTGTGCGCGACGAGCAACGTGGTGCGGCCCGCGCGCAGATCCGGTACGACGGCCTGGTGCCAGTACGGCAGCAGCCGGGCCGTGACGTCGGCGAGCGACTCCGTGCGCGGCAGAAGGGAACGGGGTACGTCCGCGTAGCGCGGGTCGTCCGAGACGTCGCCCTGGGCGCCTTCGGCGACCGGCGGCGGGGCGGCGTCGTAGGAGCGGCGCCAGAGCCGGAAGCGCTCCTCGCCGAACTCCTTGAGAACGTCGCCCTTCTCCCGGCCCTGCAAGGCTCCGTAGTGGCGTTCGTTGAGCCGCCAGTGGGCGGTCATCCGCGCCCCGTGGGCGCCGGCGCTCCCTGCGACCAGGTCGGCGGTTCGCACCGCCCGGGTCAGGACCGAGCTGTGCACCGCGTCGGGCGCGAGACCCGCCTCGCGCAGCAACTCACCACACCGCGCGGCCTGTTGTTCTCCGTGTGAGGTCAGGCCGACATCGGTCCAGCCGGTGAACAGCTGCCTGGCGTTCCATGCGCTCTCGCCGTGGCGAAGCAGGATCAGTGTTCCCATGCCGCTGATTGTGATCCCTCGTCCCGTCTCTTGTTCCCTCTTTCAGCATTCTGGTCTAATGGACAGACCACCGAACGGAGTGCGGCCCCAACGGCATGCCCGTTCGCAGTGGATTCCGCCGATCGCGAGAGGAAACAGGGACCTTGCCCAAGGTGATCTTCGTCGGCAGCGACGGTCCCGAGTACACCGTCGATGCGACGGTCGGGGACTCGGTCATGGCGGCCGCGGTGAAGAACGGTGTCCCCGGGATCGTCGCCGAATGCGGCGGCAACCAGTCCTGCGCCACCTGCCATGTGTGGGTGCGCGAGGAGTTCGCGCCGCTGGTCGGACCGCCGGGCGACATGGAGGACGACCTGCTCGACCTGGCCGTGGCCGAGCGCCGGGAGACCAGCCGTCTGTCGTGCCAGATCCGTCTCACCCGGGAACTCGACGGGATCACCGTCGACATCCCCCCGGAACAGCCGTGAGCGCCGGGCGGCCGACGCATCGTTCCACACCGAGCTCAGCACCGATGTCCACGACCCGCCGGCGGGTCAGTACCTGAAAGGGATATGGCCGTGCTCAGAAAAGACATCAACGAGCTGCTCACCCAGACCGGACCCGGGACGCCGATGGGCGAACTGTTCCGCCAGTACTGGATCCCCGCGCTGCTCGCGGAGGAACTCCCGGAGGACGACTGCCCGCCGGTACGCGTCAAGCTTCTGTCCGAACGCATGGTGGCCTTCCGCGACAGCGAAGGGCGCTACGGCCTCATCGACGAGTTTTGCGCCCACCGCGGCGCCTCCCTGTGGTTCGGCCGCAACGAGGGATCCGGGCTGCGCTGCCCGTACCACGGCTGGAAGTACGACGTGACCGGCCAGTGCATCGAGGTCCCCTCGGAGGCCGACAACAGCAGCTTCTGCCAGAACGTCCAGTTGACGTCGTACCCCCTGGTGAAGATAGGCGACGTGCTGTGGACCCACATGGGAGACGCGGCCACCCGGCCCCCGCTCCCGGAGTTCGAGTGGGTCCACGTCCCGGCCGAGCAGACCTACACCTCCAAGCGCTGGCAGCAGTGCAACTGGCTCCAGGCCTTCGAAGGCGGCATCGACTCCAGCCACGTCACCTTCCTGCACTCCGGCGGCCTGAAGACCGACCCGCTGTTCAAGGGCGCGAAGGGCAACGAGTACAACCTGAACGACACCAAACCCTTCTTCGAGGTCGCCGACAGCGACGGCGGACTGTTCGTGGGCGCCCGGCGCAACGCCGAGGAGGGGCAGTACTACTGGCGGATCACGCCCTGGGTCATGCCCGCCTTCACGATGGTCCCGCCGCGTGGTGACCACCCGGTGCACGGCCACTTCTGGGTGCCGATCGACGACGAGAACTGCTGGACGTACTCCTTCGACTACCACCCCGTGCGGGCCCTCACCGAGACCGAGCGGCAGGCCATGATCGACGGCCACGGCGTCCACAGCAAGAACATCCCCGGTACGTACCGGCCCATGGCCAACATGGACAACGACTATCGGATCGACCGCGAGGCGCAGAAGCGCGGCGAGACCTATTCCGGCGTGGCGGGCATCGCCATGCAGGACGCCTCCCTCCAGGAGAGCATGGGGCCCATCGTCGACCGCTCCAAGGAGCGGCTCGTCCCCGCCGACAGCGGGATCATCAAGGCCCGGCAGAAGCTGCGGAAGGCCGCCATCGCACTGCGGGACGAGGGCGTCACGCCGCCCGGTGTGGATCCGGCGCACCAACGGGTGCGGTCGGCGGCGGTGGTACTGCCGCAGGCCGAGTCGTTCCTGGACTCCTGCCGTGACGCGGTGAAGGTGACCCCCGGCGTCGCTCAGACCTCGGTGTGACATGACGACCGCGTCGATGCATCTGAGTGAGAGCGCCCGAGCGGCCTCGGCGAGCGAGTCCCGGTTCCGGATCGACGTACCCATCGCTCCGGCCCGGGCCGCGCGGGTGGTGGCGCTGGACGATCGAGCCGCGTCGGTGGTGCGCCGTCTCGCCGAGCGGTCCTGGGCCCATGCCCGCTTCTACACCAGCCGCGAGATCCGGGACGGCGACGGCCTGCTGCACGAGCTGGACGGTCCCACCGTCCCGCTCGACGAGGTTCTTGCCGGCACCGACGTTGTCGTCGTCCTCGCCACGGAGGACGGCGGCCGGGCCGCGGCGGCCGCGATCGGCAGGATCTGCGGCCGGCGGGGGATCACCACGGCGGGCGTGATCCTGGGCGACGGTTTCGAGGCCGACGACGCCGTCGCGGCTCTGCGGCCCTATGCCCGCGTGCTGCTGCTGTCCGCCGACGAGGGCGACGCCTTCGAACTGCTCACGGCCCTCAGGGTCTAGGAGGACCCGTATGCCCGAGAAGGTCACCCTGCGCGGGTTGCAGCGCATGAAGGACGAGAAGCGCAAGATCGTGGGTGTCGTGGCCTGGGACTACCAGATCGCGCGCATCGTCGACCGGGCCGGCGTCGACCTGGTCTCCGTCGGCGACACCGTCGGCGTGAACCTGTGGGGGCAGAGCAACCCCTTCGAGGTGACGATGGATCAGATGATCACCGTCACCCAGGCGGTACGCCGGGGTGTGCGGCGGGCCCTGGTGAGCGCCGACTTCCCCTTCGGCCCGTTGCAGGAGGGAACGGACAGCGCGGTCAGGGCGGCCATCCGGTTCGTCAAGGAGGCCGGAGTCGACATGGTCAAGGTGGACGCGGCCTCCGAATTCCCCGAAGCCGTCTCGGCGATCACTCGCGCGGGCATCCCGGTGTTCGCCCAGTTCGGGATCACCCCGCAAACGGCGCTGCGGTACGGAGTCGAGTACCACGCCATTCCATCGAGTGCCGACCAGGTGCCGGTGGAGATGAAGGACGTCCTCGTCGCGGAGGCCGAACGGCTTGAGGAGGCGGGTGCCGCCCTGCTGAACTTCACCAACTCCGGGCCGGTGGTGGGGGCGGCCGTGGCCGAGGCCGTCTCCATCCCGGTGCTCGGCGGCTTCGGCGGCGGTCCCTGGCTCGACGGGCGGATGCGCATGGCCCACGCCGCCATCGGCTATGCCGCGTCCGCCCTCGACGATCCCCCGGACACCTACGCCAACGTCGCCCGGATCACGCTCGACGCGATCACCGCCTACGCCGCGGACGTGCGAGCGGCACGCCAGGTCGCCGGCGGTGTGCCCGTCCCGCCGGCGACCTGACAATCGGCCGGCCATCGGGTCGGCCGGCATGACGCGAAAGGAGTGAACTACCGTGCCCACCGCCGTCATCGACGGAATTCCGACACGCTACGAGGTCAACGGCTCGGGACCGCCGCTGCTGATGTTCTCTCCCGGAGGCTTCGACTCCAGTCTGGAGGGCTGGCAGACCGTGGGTGTCTACCGGCGCCTGCGACTGCTCGACCACCTCACCGAGAGCTACACCTGCGTGACCTTCGACCGGCGTGAGTCGGGTCGGTCGGGGGGACGGTTGGAGCGGATCTCCTGGGCCGACTACGTCCACCAGGGTGTCGGCCTGCTCGACCACCTCGGGATCGAGCGGGCGCACCTGATGGGGGGATGCGTTGGCTGTTCCACCGTCGCCGCATTCGCGGTCGCCCACCCCGAGCGGGTGCTGAGCATGGTGCTGTACTCGCCTGCGGGCGGGGTGAAGTACCGGATGAAACAGCACGATCGGTTCCGGAGCCACGCGGTGTACGCCGACGAGCACGGGCTCGCGCAGGTGGTGTCCCTCGCGCGTGCCTCGGACGCAGGCTTCACGAAGGATCCCCGGGTCGGCCCCTGGGCCCGGGTGATCCGGACCGACGCCGGGTTCGCCGACGCTTACGCTCGGACCGACCTCGACCGTTACCGGGCGACGGTCACCGGCATGGCGCGGCTGCTGTTCGACCGGGACACCGTGCCGGGTCCTGAACCGGAAGACCTGCTCGGGCTGGACGTACCGGCGCTGATCGTCCCCGGCGAGGACACGTCGCACGCGCCGTCGGCCGCCAGGTATCTGCAGGAATGCCTGCCCGACAACGAGTACTGGGATGCACCGGTGGCCGAGCAGACCGAGGAGTCGGCGCCGGCACGGGTGCTGAAGTTCCTGGCCGGAGATCGGAAGTAGGGGGCGAAGGGGCCCGGCCGGGAGGGGAGGCGCGGCCGGGCCCCTGGCTCAGGTGCGCGCCGAGTCCCTTTCCAGCGCGGCGATCTGCTCGAGCCGCCGTGCGTGCACCCCGCCCTTGAAGGGCGTCGTCAGCCATGTCCCGACGATGTCCTCGGCGTCCTCGGGTACCAGGATCTTGGCTGCCAGGACAAGGACGTTGGAGTCGTTGTTGCCGCGGGAGATGCGGGTGCTCCACAGGTCGTGGCACAGCCCCGCCCGGATCCCCCGGATCTTGTTGCAGGCGACGGTCTCTCCGAGTCCGCTTCCACCGAGGACGATCCCGCGCTCGGCGTGACCTTCGGTCACCTGCCGGCACACGTCCGCGCACAGCGGCGGGTAGTCGACCGTCTCGTCGCTGTGGCTGCCGCGGTCGTCGACGGTGTGCCCCTGTGCGGTCAGCCAGGCGGTGAGCCGGACTTTCAGGGTGTAGCCGTTGTGGTCGGCGGCGATGGCGATGCGCATACGGGTCCCTTCGGCTGACGGTGAGCGTGCGGTCAGGCGATCAGCGTGCGCGTGTTCTCGGCGAACAACTCCTCCAGCAGAAGGGGCCGTTCGAGGATGCGCTGGTCCACGGCGTGACGCATCAGCTCCTCCAGCACGGCGCGGTTGGGCTCCAGGCCGTACGGCAGCGGATCCGTGCCGGTCACCTCCAGGACCCGCCGGTACATGCGGTCCGTGGCGGTGGGCGAGTTGATGCCTCCGCTGTGCAGCCGGTCCACGTAGAGTTGCTTGGCCCGGGCGAAGGCGTCGAAGACCAGGGCGCCCAACTCGGGTTGTTCCGTCAGCAGTTCGTCACGAATGACGATCAGGTGGTTGATCGGGTACAGGGCGCGTTCACGCAGGGCGGTGAGGCCCGCCTCCTGGGGCTCAGGGATCAGCGGAGCGAGGGCCGAGGACGCCGGCCTGGGCCCGATCATCGCGGCGAGGTCCCCGGCGAGCAGCGCGTCCTGAAGCGAACCACCGGAGTCCATGGGAACGACGTTCGCCGGGGGTCGGTACGCCGCGACGTGCTCGTCGCCCGACAGTACCCAGGTGACCTTGTCGAGGTCCACGCCGTACTCCTCCTGGAGGACGGCGCGCGCCCAGACGCCGGTGGTCACCGTGTAGCCCCGACTGACGCCGACCCTGCGGCCCTCGAGGTCCTTGGGGCTGCGCACATCCGACGCCGGGTCATGGAAGACCGCCCCGTGGTGGAAGCCGCGCACCAGGAAGACGGGCACGGCGGTGAACCGCGCCCCGTGCGCCTTGGCGACCAGATACGTGGTCAGTGCCATCTCGCTGACGTCGAACTCCAGCCCGCGCACCATGCGCCGGAAGGCATCGACGAGAACGGGGACTTCCTCGAACTCGAAGCGGAAGCCGCGGGGCGTGACCACCCCCGACTTGAGCGCCTCGTTGTTGCCCTGCGTCCGGGTCACGGTCCTGAGTTGAGGTACGGCCATGACTCGAAAAGGTAGCATGGTTAGTCCATAAGTCCATAGACTGTCGTTCCGGCGGGACATCCCCGAACGTGAGGAGACGACGTCATGGCGGAACAGGTGCTGGCGGCGGTCAGAACGGCGCCCGGCCGGACCGAGCTGCGGGAGTTCCCGATGCCGGACATACCCGACGACGGAGCCCTGTTGAAGGTCGAGGTGGCCGGCATCTGCGGCACCGACGTGAAGATGTACGCAAAGCCGCCGTTCACCGACCCCGTGATCATGGGACACGAGAACGTGGGCGTCATCGCGAAGGCCGGCCGCGCCTTCACCGAACGCAAGGGCCTTGCCGAAGGGGACCGGGTGTTCGTCGAGCACTACGTCGGCTGCTATCGCTGCGAGTGGTGCCACCGGGGCGAGTACCGCCACTGCGAGGCCACCGACTGGCGTACCAACCCCGACGCCCGCCGGTACGGCTACACATCGGCGAACCACCCGTACCACCTCTGGGGCGGCTTCGCCCAGTACCTCTATCTGCCGTGGAACTCGGTCACCCACCGCGTGCCCGATGGGGTGTCCGCCGAACTCGCAGGGCTTGTCACGCCGTTGTCGAACGGCATCGAGTGGGCATTGTTCACCGCGGGCGTCGGCTACGCCTCGACCGTCCTCATCCAGGGCCCCGGACAGCAGGGGCTGTCCCAAGTCGTCGCCTGCAAGCAGGCCGGTGCCTCCCTCATCATCGTCACCGGCACCACCCGGGACGCGGCGCGCCTGTCCCTGGCCCGGGAGCTGGGTGCCGACCACGTCATCGACATCACCCAGGAGGACGCCCTCTCCCGCATCCTGGACATCACCGGCGGCCGTGGAGTCGACGTGGTCCTGGACTGCACCGCGGGCGCGGGCACCGCGCCCGTACTGCTCGGCATCGACGCGCTCAAGCGGCGCGAGGGCACCATGGTCGCCCAGGGCGAACTCGCGGCCTTCCCCGACTTCCCGATGAAGAAGCTCACGGAGAAGTCCATCGCCCTCAAGAGCGCCCGCGGACACAGCTACCGCTCCTGCGAACTCGCCCTGGAACAGCTCGCTTCGGGCCGCTTCCCGCTGGAGAAGCTGAGCACCCACAGCTTCCCGCTGGCCGGGGCCGACCGTGCCATCCGCACCGTCGGCGGAGAGACGGGCGAGGACGCCGTGCACGTCTCCCTGCTGCCCTGGGCGGCGGCATGAGCACCGTCGTCCGCAACCCCCGCCGCGCCCGGCGGGAGACCGTCGGCGCGCTCGCCGGATTCGGCGTCGCCACCGTCCACGAGGCTCAGGGGCGCACCGGCCTCCTCGACCCCGCGCTGCGGCCCGTGTGGCCGGGGGCGCACATCGCCGGCACGGCCGTGACCGTCAGCGTGCCGCCCGGCGACAACTGGATGATTCATGTCGCGGTGGAGCAGTGCCGGGACGGCGACATCCTCGTGGTCTCCCCGACCTCGCCCTCCCAGGCCGGCTACTTCGGTGACCTGTTGGCCACCGCGGTCTCCGCGCGTGGTGTGCGCGGAGTGGTCATCGACGCCGGCTGCCGTGATGTGGCGGAGCTGCAGCGCATGGGATTCCCCGTATGGGCGCGGCACATCAGCGCGTTCGGCACGGTCAAGGAGACCCTCGGTGACGTCAACACCCCGATTGTCTGCGCCGGGCAGCACATCCAGCCCGGTGACGTCGTCGTCGCCGACGACGACGGTGTGGTCGTCGTGCCGCGGCAGGATGCCCAGGCCGTGCTCGACGGGTGCCGGGCGCGGGAGGAGAAGGAAGCCGTCAGCCGCAAACGCTATGCGAGCGGCGAGCTGAGCCTCGACGTCAACTCGATGCGTGAGCGCCTGGCCCACAAGGGCCTGACCTACATCGACCGGGAGGCCACGGATGATCATTGATGTACATGGCCACTACACCACGGCACCCGGACCCCATCAGGCCTTTCGGGACGCGCAGTTGGCCCGTCTCGCCGACCCGTCGCTGCCTGTCCCCGAACCCGCCGCGATCAGCGACGACGCGATCCGCGGGAGCGTCGAGAGCAACCAGCTGAAGCTGCTGCGGGAGCGCGGCGGCGACCTGATGCTCTTCTCGCCGAAGGCATCCGGCATGGAACATCACGTCCCGGACCCGGCGACCGCCCGTACATGGGCACGTGCGAATAACGACCTCGTCCACCGGGCCGTCGGACTGTTCCCGCGGAACTTCGCGGCCGTGTGCCAGTTGCCGCAGACGCCGGGCGGTGCCCTCGACGACGCCATCGCCGAACTGCGCCGCTGTGTGGAGGACCTCGGGTTCGTCGGCTGCAACCTCAACCCCGACCCGTCCGGTGGCCATTGGACCTCGCCACCGCTCACCGACCCGTACTGGTTCCCGCTGTACGAGGCGATGGTCGAACTGGACGTCCCCGCCATGATCCACGTATCGGCGTCCTGCAACCCCAACTTCCACGCCCTGGGCGCCCACTACCTCAACGCGGACACCTCGGCCTACATGCAGTTCGTCCAGAGCGACTTGTTCGCCCGCTTCCCCGCCCTGCGGTTCGTGATCCCGCACGGCGGCGGGGCCGTGCCCTACCACTGGGGCCGCTACCGCGGGCTGGCCATGCGGCTGGGCCGGCCGGACCCGGCCGAGCACCTCAAGGACAACGTCTTCTTCGACACGTGCGTGTACCACCAGTCGGGCATCGACCTGCTGCACCAAGTCGTCGACGCCGGCAACATCCTGTTCGCCTCGGAGATGCTCGGCGCCGTGCGCGGCGCCGACCCGGACACCGGCATCGCCTGGGACGACACCAAGACTTACGTCGACCGGGCCGGGCTCACCGACGAGCAGAGGCACCAGGTCTTCGAGGCCAACGCCCGGCGCGTCTATCCGCGCCTGGACGCACGACTGACGGCACAAGGCAGGTAGGACCCCCCATGACCCGACTGCACCTCACCTTCGCCTGCGGCGACTACGACCGCACCCGCGCCCTGGCGGAGGGCGCCGTCCGACCCGACGGCATCGATCTCACCTATCTGCGGCTGCCGGTGGAAGAGACCTTCTTCCGGATGATGCGACACCAGGAGTTCGAGGTCGCGGAGCTGTCGCTGTCCTCCTACGTCCTGTCGCTGCGCGAAGACCCCTCGCCCTTCGTGGCCCTGCCGGTGTTCACCTCACGCATGTTCCGGCACGGCGCCCTCTACTGCCACGCCGACGCGGGCATCTCCCGGCCGGAGGACCTGCGCGGCAAACGCATCGGCACCCCCGAGTACCAGCTCACCGCCTGCGTATGGATGCGCGGCATCCTGGCCGAGCGGCACGAGGTGCCGGTCGACTCGGCCGAGTACGTCACCGGCGGGCAGGAGACGCCCGGCCGCATCGAGAAGGCCGGCGTCGACCTGCCGGACTCGCTGCGCATCAGCCGCATCCCCGAGGACCGCACGCTCGCGCAGATGCTCGCCGAGGGCGAGATCGACGCCCTGTGCACCCCGCGCGTACCGAGCCCGTTCGCCGCAGGCGACCCGCGCGTGCGCCGGGTGTTCCCGGACGTGATCGCCGCCGAGAAGGAGTACTACGCGGCCACCGGCATCTTCCCCATCATGCACGTGGTGGCGATCCGCCGGGACGTCTACGACCGCCACCGCTGGGTCGCCCAGTCGCTGTACAAGGCCCTGCTGGCGGCGCGGGACGCCGCGTACGACAACCTGTACGACACCTCGGCGCTGCGCTTCATGCTGCCCTGGCTCATCCCTCAGCTGGAGGAGGCCCGCGCCCTGATGGGCAGGGACTACTGGTCCTACGGGGTCCCGGCGAACCGGGAGACGCTGGCGACGTTCCTGCAGTACCACCACGAGCAGGGGCTGTCCGCGCGCCTGTGGCAGCCGGAGGAGATCTTCGCCCCCGAGTCGCTGGAGTCCGCGGTGATCTGACGGGCCATCGAACGCCAGCCGAGGGGAAAAGACGGAAAGCGGGGCGTGTGGCACAGAGCCGCACGCCCCGCTGGTTCAGGAGTTCAGGAGTTCAGGTGGAGGACACCGCGTCGGGGCGGGCCGCCAGCAGTGTCTTGAGCGGGGTGCCGGAATCGGCAGCGGCGCTCGCGGGGAGGACCGCGCCCACGGCCAGCGCCTTGCGGACCGCCATGTAGTCGGCGGGGCTGTTGACGGCGTCGATCGCGAGGAGTTCGCCCCGCCGGTAGTACAAGACGGAGAAGCGCTCGCTGTCGGGTTCGCCCCGCACGACGTACTCGTCGTAGCCGGCCGACAGTCCCGCGATCTGCAGTTTCAGATCACCCTGGTACGACCAGAACCAGGGCACCGGCCGCGCCCCGACGGGCCGGCCGAGCAGTGAGGCGGCCGCGGCCGTGGCCTGCGCGACGGCGTTCTGCACGGACTCCAGCCGCACGGCGCCCAGACCCGGCACGGGATGCGGCTGAACGGTGCAGTCGCCGGCCGCGTGGACATGGGGGTTGGAGGTGCGGGCCCGGACGTCGACGATGATGCCGCGGTCGCAGGCGAGCCCCAGTTGTTCGGCGAGTTCGGTGCGCGGCAGCACGCCGACCCCGACGAGCACGAGATCCGCCGGCAGCGCCGTGCCGTCCGTGAGCCGTACGGCACGCACACGCCCCTCGGCGCCCTCGAAGCCCGAGACGCCCGTCGACAGCAGCACGCGGGTGCCGCGCCGCAGATGGGCCCGACGGTAGAACTCCGAGACGACGGGGGCCACGGCGCGGGATATCAGCCGGTCGGCGGCCTCGACGACGGTGACCTCCTCGCCGAGCGCACGCGCCACTGCGGCCGCCTCAAGACCGATGAAACCGCCCCCGACGACCACCACCCGCGCGCCTGGTACCAGGCGTTCGCGCAGGTAGGCGGCATCGTCGCGGTCACGCAGGCAGCAGATGCCGTCGAGGCCGGCCCCGGGGACGTCCAGCCGCCGGGGCGTGGCGCCCACGGTCAGCGCCAGCCGGTCGAAGGCGAACGTGCGCCCGCTCGCGGCCCCGGCGACGCCCGAGCCCTGCCGGCCGGCGGAGGACAGGGCCACCTCGGTGACCCGTTCGCCGCTGACCAGCTCGATGCCGGCGTCGGCGTAGTACGACGGGGCGCGCAGGGTCAGCGACTCGAGGTCGGTCTTGCCGCTCAGGAACTCCTTCGACAGAGGCGGTCGCTGGTACGGCGGATGGGTCTCCTCACCCACCAGAGTGATCGGCTCGGTGTCCCCGAACTGCCGCAGTGAAGCGGCCAGTTGCAGACCAGCCTGGCTGGCGCCGACGATGAGCGTTCCGCCCGTCATGACGTGGCCCCTCTCGACCTTCCTAAATGTCAGACCATTATACCAACATGAGGCCGGGTGCGGTCGAGAGGGCAGGGCGAGTCCGGCGGGGACTTCGGCGACACGGACTTCTCGTCCAATGTCGACGACCTGGTGAGCGCGGCCGGCCACCTGCGGGACCGGTTCCAGACGCCCGTGCTCCTGGTGGGCCACTCACTCGGCGGCGCGGCACGTGCCCGGGTTCCGGGGGTGGCGACGATCGCCGCCACCGCGGACCCGGCGCACGTGGCACACCTGCCGGCGGCAGCGGTGCGGAGATCGAACGGTCGGGCGAGGCCCGGGTCTTGCTCGGTGGCCGCACCTTCCGCATCCACCGGGAGTTCCTCGACGACAGCGCCGGACAGCCGCAGGCCCAGCGCATCGCTCGCCTGGGCGTGCCCCTCCTGGTGATGCACCCGCCCGCGGACACCCTGGTGGGCATCGACAACGTGCGGGTCATCTTCGACGCCGCCCGGCACCCGAAGAGCTTCGTCGTGCTGGACGGCGCGGACCATCTGCTGACCCGACCGCGGGACGCGCAGTCGCGGCCCACGTGCTCTCCGCGTGGGGCGCACGCTACGCAGGACGGCGGCCGGGCGCATCCGGCGACTGAACCCGGTGGCGGCAGTTGCAGGGGCAGGAGCGACTTGATGTGTTCTGCGGCTTCCCTCGGGAGATCGGGCGGCGGTTGGGCATGCCGGTGCTGATGGATCCGGAGGGCGGCTACGGCCATCCGGTGCTCGGCTTCGAAGTCGACGCTGATCGAGTCGTTCTCCTCGCGGAGCCGCTGGTCAGGTGACTGCGGCCGACGGCTGGGTTCGTAGAAGGTGCTGCCGCGCGGCATCGCGGTCTGGCTCGCTGATCCTTCGCGGGGGTCCCTGGTCCCCTCTGGTCATAGCGTTTACTTCTCGCTCGTTGCAACGCTCGGAGTGGTCACCGTTGCATTAGCGGCGAAACCATTGCAACGATCACAGTGATCTCACCTGCAATGATGCTGATTCTGCGCAACGAGTGTGTTGCCAGATCTTGGAAAGCAACGTAGCGTTTCCTGCATCGGAAACAACGAATGAGTGCAGGAGAGCATCATGCAGAAGTTCGAGTCCCCCACCCCGATCTCCGCCGTCCTGGACATCCCCGCCGGACGGATCCAGTTCATCGCCGCCGACCGCACCGACACCACCGTCGAGGTCCTACCCGCCGACCCCTCCAAGAGCCGCGACATGCAGATGGCCGAGCAGACCGCCGTCGCCTACACCGACGGCGTCCTGCGGATCCACACCCCTAAGCCCACCCACCAGCTCTTCGGTCCCTCCGGATCCCTGGAGGTCACCGTCCAACTGCCCGCCGGTTCCCGCATCGAGGCCACGGCCGCCGGCTGTGAGCTGCGCGGCGTCGGCCGCCTCGGCGATGTCGCCTTCGACGGCGCCTACCGCCACATCAAAATCGACGAAGCCGCGAGCGTCCGCCTCACCGCGATCGACGGCGACGTCGAAGTCGGCCGGCTGGGCGGCCCCGCCGAGATCAGCACCGCACGGGGCGACATCCGGATCACCGAGGCCGTGCGCGGCACGGTCGTGCTCCGCACCCAGTCCGGTGACATCACGGTCGGCGCCGCCGGCGGCGTCTCGGCTGCCCTGGACGCCGGCACCGGCCACGGCCGTATCAGCAACGCCCTGAAGAACGACGGCACCGTCGAACTCGACATCCGCGCCACCACCTCCCACGGCGACATCACCGCCCGCA
>NZ_JBSFJX010000094.1:0-31797 GCF_053598275.1 Streptomyces sp. NPDC001156
CCAATCCCCGACGTCCCCATCTGGACGGAAGGGGCGTTGGTGGCACACGCCAAGGAGACCGATAACCCGGCAGGCCCGCCGTTCGGTGCTCAGTGGAAGAAGTGGCGGGTCCCCGTGAAGTACATGGTCACGCCCGCCTTCTGCGCGGCCTCCACGACCTGCTCGTCACGGATCGATCCACCGGGCTGCACGATGGCCTTGACGCCCGCGGCGATCAGAATCTCCGGCCCGTCGGGGAACGGGAAGAAGGCGTCCGAGGCGGCGTACGCACCGCGTGCCCGCTCCTCGCCGGCCCGCTCGACGGCGAGTTTGCAGGAGTCCACCCGGTTGACCTGGCCCATGCCGACGCCGACCGAGGCGCCGTCCTTGGCGAGCAGGATGGCGTTGGACTTGACGGCCCGGCAGGCCTTCCAGGCGAAGGCCAGCTCCGTCAGCTCCTCGGAGGAGAGCGCCTCGCCCGACGCCAAAGTCCAGTTGGCCGGGTCGTCGCCGTCGGCCTGGAGGCGGTCGGTGACCTGGAGGAGGACACCGCCGTCGATCTGCCTGGCCTCCACGCGGTTGCAGGGGCCGTTGGGGGCCTTCAGCACCCGGATGTTCTTCTTCTTGGTGAGGGCCTCCAGCGCGCCGTCCTCGTAGTCCGGCGCCACGATGACCTCGGTGAAGATCTCCGCGACCTGCTCTGCCATCTCCTTGCTCACCGGCCGGTTCACGGCGATGACACCGCCGAACGCGGACAGCGGGTCGCAGGCGTGCGCCTTGCGGTGCGCCTCGGCGACGTCCGCGCCGACCGCGATACCGCACGGATTGGCGTGCTTGATGATGGCGACGCAGGGCTCGTCGTGGTCGTACGCGGCACGGCGCGCGGCGTCCGTGTCCGTGTAGTTGTTGTACGACATCTCCTTGCCGTGCAGCTGCTCGGCCTCCGCGAGGCCGCCGCTCGGGCCGCCGCCGACATAGAGGGCGGCGGGCTGGTGCGGGTTCTCGCCGTAGCGCAGGGTGTTCTTGCGCTCGTAGGTGGTGCCCAGGAAGTCCGGGAAGGGCGAGTCGTCGACGGGCGCGTACGAAGACGCGAACCAGTGGGCGACGGCGACGTCGTAGGCGGCGGTGTGCTGGAAGGCCTCGGCGGCGAGGCGCTTGCGCGCGGTGAGGTCGAAGCCGCCGTCGCGGACCGCGGCGAGGACGTCGGCGTACCGGTCCGGGCTGGTCACCACGGCCACGGACGGGTGGTTCTTGGCGGCGGCGCGGACCATGGAGGGGCCGCCGATGTCGATCTGCTCGACGCACTCGTCGGGCGAGGCCCCGGAGGCGACGGTCTCGCGGAAGGGGTAGAGGTTGACGACGACGAGGTCGAACGGCTCGACGCCCAGCTCGGCGAGCTGCCGGCGGTGGCTGTCGAGCCGCAGGTCGGCGAGGATGCCCGCGTGGACCTTGGGGTGCAGGGTCTTGACCCGGCCGTCGAGGCACTCGGGGAAGCCGGTCAGCTCCTCGACCTTGGTGACGGGGACGCCCGCGGCGGCGATCTTCGATGCCGTGGAACCGGTGGAGACGAGCTCGACGCCGGCCTCGTGCAGCCCACGGGCGAGCTCTTCCAGCCCGGTCTTGTCGTAGACGCTGACAAGCGCGCGCCGGATGGGTCGCTTGGTGCTCTCGGCGGTCACTGGATAACTACCTTTCGTCCCTCAATGCGATAGCCGTTGCGGGCGAGGCGCCCCACGACCTCGACGAGCAGCCTTCGCTCGACTTCCTTGATGCGTTCGTGCAGAGCGTTCTCGTCGTCCTCGTCCCGGACCTCCACCACGCCTTGAGCGATGATCGGCCCGGTGTCGACGCCGTCGTCGACGAAGTGGACGGTGCATCCGGTGACCTTGGCGCCGTAGGCGAGCGCGTCACGCACACCGTGGGCTCCGGGAAAGCTGGGGAGCAGGGCGGGGTGGGTGTTCACGAACCGCCCGCCGAAACGTGCGAGGAACTCCTTCCCCACGATCTTCATGAACCCGGCGGAGACGACCAGGTCGGGCTCGTGGGCGGCGACGGCCTCGGTGAGGGCGGCGTCCCAGGCCTCCCGGCTCTCGTAGTCCTTGACCCGGCACACGAAGGTGGGCAACCCGGCGCGCTCGGCGCGGGCCAGGCCCTCGATGCCGTCGCGGTCGGCGCCGACGGCCACGACCTCTGCCCCGTAGCCGGCGGCCGAGGTCTCGGCGACGGCGTCGAGGAGCGCCTGCAGGTTGGTGCCGGACCCGGAGACCAGGACGACCAGGCGCTTGGCCGGGGACTCGGTGACGGTCTCGGCCACGGACTCGGCCACGGCGGGGCCCTTTCTCGGGGAAGCGTTGGTGCAATCGCTCAGCAGAGCGTTTGTATGGTCGTACAAATGCTTCGCACCCCGGGATACGGGGAAGTCTACGAAGCGGTCGGCCGTCAGCAACGATACCGGCACATCGGACGGCCCCCCAGGGGACGGGGGCGCGGCCGGAAGGTAGCGTCTGGGGAGGGGCCATCCGAAAACGCGGTGCCGACGCGGGGAACGCCGCACCTGCGTGGGACGTTGACCCGGGACGGGAACAACCCCGTCCGGGGCGCCCGCTTCGCGGCTGGCCACAGGGGCAAGCCGGACAAGACGCCCACCGGAACCACCAAGGGGAAGACGCACACCTGATGCCGGACCGCAGTCTCCGACTCCCTCCGCTGCTGCTGCGCGAGCGGCGCCCTTCGCCCGTGCCTCCGCGGGAGAGCAAGGGGGCACCCCACAGCGGGGGTGACTCCGCGGGCGGCGGCTCCGCGGACGGTGGCCGGGGCCCGGAGGCGCCCGAGGACGACAACCCCTTCGCGCCGCCGCCGGAGGGAACGCCCGACCAGCCCTGGCGACCGCGCCATCCGGCACCGGGGCAGGACCAGGGACAAGGACAGGGCCGGCGGCCGGAAGGCTCCGACGAGAGCGGACGTCCCTCGTGGGGCAGCCAGTGGAGCGATCGGCAGCCCGGCCCTTCCGCGGGCGGCCGCTTCGGCGAGCGCCCCGGAAGCCAGGGCGGTCAAGGCGGTCAGGGCGGGCCCCAGGGCCCCGGCGGTCAGGGTGGTCCCGGCACAGGCCTGCGCTGGGACCCCACGGACCCGGCCCAGCGCCGCGCCCGCTACGCGCTGATGGCCGGCATGTGGGCCTTCCTCTTCTCTCTCTTCAGCTGGCCCTACCTCGCATTGCTGCTGGGCGCCCTGGCGCTGTACTGGGGCGCCAGCGCCCTGCGTGCCAAGCCCCGCAACCCCGACCCGAACACCGCCGCCCCCACGGCCCGCCCGCAGACGTCCGCGGCGATCAGCGGCCTGGTCACGGCGTCCTTGGCGATCGCGATGGTGGCGGCCACGTTCGCGGCCCAGTTGGTGTACCGCGACTACTACACCTGCCTGAACGACGCCCTGACGACCTCCGCCAAGCAGTCCTGCAACGACCTGCTGCCCCAGGATCTGCGAGGGGTGCTGGGTACGCGCGGCTGAGCCGGGGGCTGGTCCTGCGCGAGCCGGGCGTTCACGCCAGGTGCGGGACGAGCCGTGGGACGCGTGGGTCTGGCGTCGGCGCATCTGAGGGAAGCTCATGTTCTCCTCAGAAACCTCGTGGAAGCTCGTCGTCCGCCGACCGGCGCTGACATGATCCCTCCAGCTTCAGGGGGCACTTGACCGCACCGTGCCCACGATTCACGGGGGAGAGATGTGTCGTGAGCGCGCCGAGAACCCTTGCAGGAGTGGGCGTCACCTGCGCCCTGGCACTCGCTTCGGTCAGTGCGTGCACCGCGGACGACACCGGCGCCGAGCAGCCCACCAGGGCCACTCGCTCCACCGGGCCGGCCACCGCCGTTCACGTCACGGCACGCCCTTCCCTGCAGGAACCGCCAAAACTGGACGGTGACGAAACGCTCGCCGGTCAGCAGAAGGTGACCCGCGGCAGTGCCAGTTTCGCCTTCGGCGCGGGGAAGAAGGACGAGGCGCTGATCGTCGCGGTGCGCTGCCAGGGCACCGGGAAGATCGAGGTCGCGGTGCGCCCCGTCAGTGTGTCCTTCCCCTTGGAGTGTCGGCCCGGCGAGGTGAACACCATCCGCAACGAGGTGCTCATGCATGGGGTCGAGCGCAGTGGCACCGTGTCCGTCGAGGCACCTTCGGCCGTTCGCTGGGCCGTGACCATCGGCCGAGGCGAACCGGCGCAGGTGGAGCCGGCCGGCACCCGGTGATGTCACAGCGGTCCGGCCCAGTCCCCGGTTGAGCGCGGGGCTCGGACGGAAGGGGCCATCCGGCGGGAAGATGCCGACCGACAGCGGCCGGCCTCACGCACGCGGTTCGGACCCGTCCGGCGGGACGGGCTTGGCGGGATCCGGCAGGACGGGCTTCGGAGGTTCCGACGGGACGGGCTTCGAGGGGTCCGGCACAGCGGCCTTCGGAGGTTCCGACGGGACGGGCTTCGGAAGGTTCGGCAGGGCGGCTTTCGGCGGGTCCCGCAGGACGGACTTCGGGAGGTCCGGCAGGAAGGACTTCCTGGAGGCCGACGCGAACGGGTCCTCCGTCCGCAGTGCCTCGTACGGCTTGAGGTCGGGGTCCTCCCACGCATCGTGCTGTTTCGGAGTCGCGGGAAGCGACGGCCTTCGGCCGACGGAAAGCACAGGCGGTCGCGGAACCGCGGGCGGGGGGACCGCGGCTGCGGGCGGCGCGCTCCGAGGCTTCGGTTGCCGCCGCGGCTCCCCGCGCCCCCGCAGCCGCCCTGCCCGTACCGCCCATCCCACCGGCAGCCCGACCGCCGCCGTCCAGCCTGCCGCCGCGAGGCCCACCTGCCATCCCACCGGTCCGAACCGCGCCAGCGCGTTCACCCCGAGCGGGCCGCCCGCCGCCTCCGCGAGGCCCGCGAGCACCATCCCGCACACCGCGCTCGCCACCAGGACCGCTCCCCCCGTCCGTCCTGCCGACCACGCGCCGTCCCGTCCGCGCTCCCGGTCCGCGCTCGCCGCGCGTGCCACGAACCACCCGACGGTCACTCCCGCCGCGACCGGCACCGCCCCCACCGCCCACCGCAGCGGCCCGTCCCCCGCTTCCGGAACCGCCGCCAGCAGCGGGAACGGCGGCAGGAACGCCGGTGGCCGCACGGTCGACAGCGGTGCCATCACATGCCCCGCACCCAGCACGAACCCTGGCCCGAGTCCGTACGCCGCGCCCCACACGGCGGCGTTCGGCACCAGCGCAGCCGCCAGGAGCAGCACTGCCCACCGCCCCGACCATCCCTGAGCGAGCTGCAGGAAGGCCAGTTGGGCCGTGTCGCCGTGCCGCACCAGCGACACCCCGACCAGCAGCGCACCGCCGCCCACCAGCACGGTCGACCCCGCCAGGGCCGCCCGGAGGGAGTCCCCGAGCCGTAGCCGTCCGTCACGGTCGACCGCCCCGAGCGTCACCACCTGTCGTACGCCCTCGGGCAGCCACTCGAGTGCCCGGCGCACGCTATGTGGCAGGCGCTCGCAGGGGCGCCCGTGCGCCGTCCACACGCCCAGACCCGCCGCCCCGGCGACGACGAGCGGCACGTACCACGCGGCCCCCGCCCACGACGGCCGCAGCGTCCCTCCGGAGGCGTACAGCGCCGCCACGGCCCCCACACCGAGGTAGCCCGCCACCACGCCGGTCCACGCCGTGCGCGCACCGACGGGCGGCGCGTCCTCCCCGGCGGCCTCCACGCTCTCCCGGTCGGTGGCGTCGCGGGCCGTCCGGTACACCAGCCACATCGGAAGCACGGCTAGCAGCAGCGGTGTCACCCCGACGGGCGCGGGCAGCCCGGAGAGCGTCTCGGTGCGGATCAGGGTGACGCCGTGGGCCAGCAGCCACAGCGCGGCCGCCACACGCAGCGCACCACCCGCGCCGGTAGCGGGGTACGGCGAGCTGATCCACAGCACGATCGCGAGCAGGGCGAACGAGCCGAGCCCCGCCACCGCGGCCAGGGCGCCGCCCAGCAGTGCGTCACCCAGCCCGGGCGAGCGCTCCCGCAACCCGGTGAGGAGGGACGGAATGGGGGTTCGGCGGTCGGTCCATTGGGTCACGCCGCCATGGTCCCAACGACACGCGCTAATCCGGTGCAACCGATAAAGCCACGATGTGTCGCTAAATATGTGCTTATGTACTTTTCTGCATTGGAGGGCCGTCCAGTGAAGCAGAGTCCTTCCGTCCCGCTGCCGCACCCCAAGGAATGCCGACGCCTGCGCAGGACCCAGTCCCTGACCCAGGCTCAGATGGCCGCCAACTTGCATGTGCCCATCGAAACGGTGCGCGACTGGGAGACCGGCCTGACCAGCCCGCGCGGCCGGAAGCGGAAAGCGTACGCGAGACTGCTCGCCGAATGGGCGGTGCAGGAAGGGGCCCAGGAGAGCGCAGATGAACGCCTTCCTATTCCTCTGACTCCCCATCAGGCGTTCGACGAGCTCTACAGGTTCTGTACACCCGCCCTCGTACGGCAGGCGTATCTGCTCACCGGCCGGCGCGGGCTGGCCCGGGAATCAGTCGAACGCGCCTTCCAACAGGCCTGGCAGCGCTGGCCGGAGGTGGCCATGGACCGGTACCCACCGGGATGGGTACGGGCGGCGTCGCACGACTGGGCACTCTCCCCCTGGCACCACTTCCGCCCGCGCCATCGCCGCGCCGAGGAGCCACCCGCGGACCCCGCCAACCGGGAACTGCTGCAGGCCTTCCTGACGCTGCCTCCGGTCCAGCGGCGCACGCTGCTGCTGCACGACGGCGTCGGTCTCGGTCTGCCGGAGACCGCCGCCGAGACGCAGGCCAGCACTCCCGCCACGGCCGCCCGGCTGCTGCGGGCCCGCACGAGCCTCGCCGCGCTCGTACCGGACCAGGCGTCGCCGGACGTCCTGGGCCGCAGACTGACCGAGCTGGCCACGGCGGAACGCCTCCGCGCGGCCAGACCGCCCGCGGTGCGCTCCGGCGGCGAACGCCGCGTCCGCCGCTGGTCCGCCGCGGCGGTCGTCCTCACGGCCGCCTTCACGGGCTCGACCGCCCTGACCATGCAGATGGCCGCGGACCACTACGAACGGCCGGTGCCCCGGGGAACCGCGATCGAGGACATCCCCGCCCTGGCCGCCCAGGGTCCGCTGTCCGCCCGGCAACAGGCGCTGTGGTACGTGCTGAAGGCGCAGGCCGACCAGGGGCCGGAGCGCCTGATTCCGGAGGCGCGCTGATCCGACCGCCCAAAAACGCCCGTGGGCCCGCCCCCTGCACGGGGTACGGGCCCACCGACGTTCAGCCGGAATGCTCACCTGGAGCACCCCGGCCGGGAAGGATTCAGCCGGCCAGGATCTCGCGCGCCAGCTTGGCCGTCTCGGTCGGGGTCTTGCCGACCTTGACGCCCGCGGCCTCGAGCGCCTCCTTCTTCGCCTGGGCGGTGCCCGACGAACCGGAGACGATGGCGCCCGCGTGACCCATGGTCTTGCCCTCGGGCGCGGTGAAGCCCGCGACGTAGCCGACGACCGGCTTGGTCACGTTCTCCTTGATGAAGGCCGCGGCCCGCTCCTCGGCGTCGCCGCCGATCTCACCGATCATGACGATCAGGTCGGTGTCGGGGTCGTCCTGGAAGGCCTTCAGGGCGTCGATGTGCGTGGTGCCGATGATCGGGTCACCGCCGATGCCGACACAGGTCGAGAAGCCGATGTCACGCAGCTCGTACATCATCTGGTACGTCAGGGTGCCGGACTTCGACACCAGGCCGATGCGGCCCGGCTTGGTGATGTCGGCCGGGATGATGCCGGCGTTCGACTGGCCGGGGGTGATCAGGCCGGGGCAGTTCGGACCGATGATCCGGGTCTTGTTGCCCTTCTTGCCGGCGTACGCCCAGAAGGAGGCCGTGTCGTGGACCGCGATGCCCTCGGTGATCACGACCGCGAGCGGGATCTCGGCGTCGATGGCCTCGATGACCGCGTCCTTGGTGAACTTCTCCGGGACGAAGATGACCGTGACGTCGGCGCCGGTCTTCTCGATGGCGTCCTGGACGGAGCCGAAGACCGGGATCTCGGTGCCGTCGAAGTCCACGACCTGGCCCGCCTTGCGCGGGTTCACGCCACCGACGATGTTCGTGCCCGAAGCCAGCATGCGCTTGGTGTGCTTCTGGCCCTCGGAGCCGGTCATGCCCTGGACGATGACCTTGGATTCCTTGGTGAGGAAGATAGCCATGGTTGTCTGTGACCTCGTCCCTTACTTCGCGGCAGCAGCCAGCTCGGCGGCCTTGTCGGCCGCGCCGTCCATGGTGTCCACACGCTGTACGAGCGGGTGGTTGCGGTCGTCCAGGATCTGGCGACCCAGCTCGGCGTTGTTGCCGTCGAGACGCACGACCAGCGGCTTGTTGACCTCTTCGCCCTTGGACTCGAGGAGCTCCAGGGCCTGCACGATGCCGTTGGCCACCGCGTCGCAGGCGGTGATGCCGCCGAAGACGTTGACGAACACGGACTTGACGTCCGGGTCGCCGAGGATGATCTCCAGGCCGTTCGCCATGACCTCGGCGGAGGCGCCACCGCCGATGTCGAGGAAGTTGGCCGGCTTGACGCCCTTGTGGGCCTCGCCCGCGTAGGCGACGACGTCCAGGGTCGACATGACCAGACCCGCGCCGTTGCCGATGATGCCGACCTCGCCGTCGAGCTTGACGTAGTTGAGGTTCTTCTCCTTGGCGGCCGCCTCGAGGGGGTTGGCGGCGGCCTTGTCGTGGAGCTCCTCGTACTCGGGGTGACGGAACTCGGCGTTCTCGTCGAGCGACACCTTGCCGTCGAGGGCGATGACATCACCGGAGGCGACCTTGGCCAGCGGGTTGACCTCGACCAGGAGGGCGTCCGACTTGATGAAGGTGTCCCAGAGCTTGATCAGGACGTGGGCCACCTTGTCGGCGACCTCGGCCGGGAACTTGGCCGCGGCCACGATCTCCTGGGCCTTGGCCTCGTCCACACCGTCGATGGCGTCGATGGCGATCTTCGCGACGGCCTCGGGGCGGGTGGCCGCGACCTCCTCGATCTCCATGCCGCCCTCGACGGAGGCGATGGAGAGGAAGGTGCGGTTGGCGCGGTCGAGGAGGAAGGAGACGTAGTACTCCTCGACGATCTCCGGAGCGGTCTCGGCGATCATGACCTTGTGGACCGTGTGGCCCTTGATGTCCATGCCGAGGATGTCCGTCGCACGGGCGACCGCCTCGTCCGGGGTGGCGGCCAACTTCACACCGCCGGCCTTGCCGCGGCCACCGACCTTCACCTGCGCCTTGACGACCGACTTGCCGCCCAGCCGCTCGGTGATCTCGCGCGCCGCCTCAGGCGTGTCGATGACTTCACCGGCCAGCACCGGTACACCGTGCTTGGCGAAGAGGTCCCTCGCCTGGTACTCGAACAGGTCCACGCGCTTCCGTCCCTATCAGTGATCTCGCGGTTCGTTGGATGCGTGGGCGTGCCGCGAAGGGCAACGTGACGTCCGCTGTGTCACAAGGGAGGCGCACACGGTGTCCGAGCGCGCGGCATGTCCGTCTCGCAGGTTATCGCCGCTTGAGGTGGGGCTCTAAATCGCAGATCACACCTGAGCGGTGATACCTGTCACACGTGTGACCCGGCGGCGGAACCGGTCGCGACCCTCCGGTGAACGGCCGGAGCAGGGCGGCAGGGTCCCACCGGGTTGGGGTTGGCCCGGTGGGACCCCTTGTGCCGCCCCGGAGGGCGCAGGACGGGTCGACCCCACCCCAATGGGGCCACCCGTCCCGCCCGCGGGGCTTCGGTCGGGCCGGCCGACGGAATTCGGCCGCCGTTCCTCAACCCCCGCGGAGTCGGTGACGGGTGCCGTGCGGCGCGCGCACGGCACCCGTGGATCAGATGGAGTCGGTGCCGTAGCGGCCCGGCCGCAGATGGCTCGTGACGGCCGATTCGGCGACACCCCGGGCGCCGGTCACCGCGTGGCCGCCCAGCGAGCCGCCGGACTCCTGGACCGTCCCGGCCAGGTCACCGGCGAACGGCGCGACCTGGCCCGCGACTCCCTGCGCGAACGGATCGGCCGCGCCGACGACCCCGCCCGCGAACGGCCGCACAGCGCCCGTCACGCCGTACGCCAGGTCGGTGGCGCTGCCCGCCGTGCCGTGCACCACGGGCCGCACGGTGTCGTCGATCGTCTGCACGACCGGCTGCACCTCGTCCGCCACGCCATACGCGAACGGCTGCACCTCGTCCGCCACGCCGTACGCCAACTGGGTGGTGCTCCCGGTGACGCCCCCGGCGAGCGGTGGGACCTGTACCGCGACCCCGTCCGCGAACGGCCGCACATCACCCGTCACGCCGTAGGCCAATCGGGTGACGTCCTCGACGGACTGCCCGGCGACGGGCCCCACCCCGTGCACCGCGGTCTGCGCGACCGGGGGCAGCACGGACCCGGTCACGTCGCCGGTCACCCCACCGGCCAGGCCGTAGACCGGCGGCTGGGCGTCGGCGGCCACGCCGTACACCAGCGCGGACGCATGGCCGGCCGCGTCGTGCGCGAGCGACTGGACGTCCGCCACGACCCCCTGCGCGAGGCCGGTCGCGTTGCCGACGGCGTGTCCCGCGAGCGGCGTCACCCCGTCGACGACCGTGCCGGCGACCGGCGGGAGAACGGCCCCGGCCGTCTCGGCGACCACCGGCGCGACCGTGCCGGGCACCCCGGCGACCGTGCCGGCGACCTGCTGCTTCACACCGGTGACCGCACCGGTGATGTGGCCCGGTACGTCGGAGACGCTCGCGTCCGCGGCGGACGTGACCTCGTCCGCCTGGCCCTGCATGGCGGCGACCGCACCCGCGGCCCGGCCCTCCGCCCCGGTGACCGCCTGCTGTGCGGTACCGCTCGTGCCGCCCGCGATCCGGCCCGCGCCCGCGACCGTGCTCTGCGCCTTCGTGCGGATCACACCGTCGACGCCGTCCGCCTGGCTGCGCACGGCGCCCTGGACGCCCTGGAGCTTGGTCTGCGCGGCGGCGAGCGCCTGCTCCAGTTCGGGGGCGAAGGCCGAGAGGGGGCCGAAGAGGTAGTCGATCTCGTCCTGCGGGGCGGCCGCGTCGGTGACGACGGCCGTGGCCGCTCCCCCGGCCCTGGACGCGGTGGCGTGCACGGCGCCCTTGGCCTGCGACGGGAGGTGCGCGGCGGTCACCTCGTGGTCGACGTACGGGCGTGCCCGGTCGGCGACGGGTGCCGCCTGCGCGGCCTTCGCGGCCTTGTGGACCTTCTCCACCCGGGAGGCGGCCTGGGTCCCGGCGCGCGAGGGGGTGCTCATGGCCCCCTTCGCGGTGGACTGCGCCGTGGCGGCGGTGTGCGTCACCGTCGAGGCGGCACCGTGCACAGCCGTGCCCTGGGTGACGCCTGACACGGTGTTCTGCACATCGGCGACGACGCCGTCCACGGTGCCCGTGACCGCGCCGACGGTGTCCGCGGTGTCGATGCCGACGTCAGAGGTGGAGACGGACGATGCCGGCAGTTCGTCCGCGCTGGCGACGGCGGAGCCGAGCGCCCAGGCGCCGGTGACACCGGCGGCTATGACGATGGAGCGGCGGATGTTCTTGTTCATGCGTGCGTCAGATCCTTCGGGAATCCGGGATTCTGGAGTTCTGGACGTACCGGTGCCGAGGCCTGCAAGCCGGTGCCGCGTGGAGCCGACGGATCCGTGGGCGGTCCAGGGGGAAGGACCGGCGGCCACGGATGCGCTCCGGCCGCTATGGCTCGGGGTCCGGTGGCTGCCGCCCGGGGATCGGTGAGGTGTCCGGACGGCGGGCAGACCTGCTTCCGCCCCCCGCGCGGCAGGTCTCGCGGGGAGGGAAGGGACGCCCTAGCCGGGGAACTCGGGGATGTCCCGGTGCCGGTCCCGGGTCCCGTGCGCGGTCACCACCGCGATGGCACCGCGCACCAGCGTGAGCGGTGCCCTGTGGTGGGAGGCGACGGCGTGCCCGTCGCCGTGGGACGGCGCACCGCCGTCGGCGGTCTGCCGATCGCCGTACGCGCCCGTCGGCTCACCGTCAGGCGCCTGGTGCGGGGGCGTGTAGGGGGACCGGGTGAGGTGGGGGGTGGGGTGAGCGAACGGCGTCGCCGTGGTGTCGGCCAGGACGACCCGCGGTCCGTACGCGCCGGTCTCCCGCTGCCCGACCGCGCTGCCGTCCTCCGTACCGCCGCCCTGCTGCTGCGCTGCCGACGGCGCGGGCAGGGTCCCTGCCGGCGGTGCCGGCCGACTCTGCGGGCCGGCCGGCACCGCCGGCAGACCGGGAACCCCCGGAAGCGACGGCTCCGAGGGGAGCGACGGCAAGGGCGGAAGCGACGGCAACGGCGCGGGAGCCTCCGTCAGCCCGTCGGTCACGGTCTCCACAAGCCCGCCTACGGGCCGCACGACCGCCTCGCCGACCGGCCGTAGAACGCCTTCGGCGACCTGCCGCACGGTGCCGCCGACGGCGGGCACCGTCTTGGCCGCGGCGGTGATGAGATCGGCGGGCGCGCCGGATGCGGCGGGCGTGGCGGTGCTGGGTGCGGAGGGCTTACCGGGTGCGGTGGGCGCGGGAAGCGCGGTGGACGTGGCGGGGCGGCTGACGGGTGCGGTGCCCGGCCGGACGGTGTGCGAGCCGGAGGGGCCCGCCGTGTGCCGGCCGAGGGGCGGCACGGAGTCCTTGCCGTCCGCTGTACGCCCGGACGGGGGCGGCGCGGGGTGTCCTCGCTGAGCGTCGGGCGCGGGAGAACCCTGCCCCGTGTGCCCCAGCGTGCTGCTGACGGTCTCGTCGAGCCGCCGCACCGCCTTCGTGACCGGCCGCAGGGCGTCAGCCGAGGCATCGGCCGCGACCGGAGTCGCAGAGGTTGCCGGTGTGCCCTCCGCCGCGTGCGCCTGTCCCTCGCACAGGAGCCCCAGTGCGAACAACCCACCCATCACCAGGGCCAGATGCACAGCACGCCGACTGGCCGCCGTACGCATCGCGCGTAGTGCGGCACCGGCGAAGGGCAGTGCGGCTGGCAGGGTCAAGACGGGGAGAGCCTCCGTGCGGCGGGACGAGGCGGTGCGGAGCGAACACGCGCACCGCCCGATGGCGAAGCGCCGTCGATCCTTGCACGGGACTCCCGAGGTTGCGCAAGTCCTCCGTTACCGATGGGTAGTCATATCCATTTTGTCGCCTGTCGTTCTCGGTGTCCGGTTCGCCAAGTACCCGTTGCGCCCGTCATGTCGGCACATCGGCACATCGTCATGTCGCCTCCGGTACCGGCAGGGGCCGTTTCTCGATCGCCGCCGCCATCACCTCCGGGAACAGGTCGGGCGTACACGCGAACGCCGGTGCGCCCAGCGCCGCGAGCGCCGCCGCGTGCTCGCGGTCGTAGGCGGGTGCGCCTTCGTCCGAGAGTGCGAGCAGCGCGACGAACTGCACCCCGGACGCCTTCATCGCCGCCACCCGCTTGAGCATCTCGTCCCGGATCCCTCCCTCGTACAGGTCGCTGATCAGGACCACGACCGTCTCCGAGGGCCGGGTTATCTGCGACTGGCAGTACGCCAGCGCTCTGTTGATGTCCGTGCCGCCGCCGAGCTGGGTGCCGAAGAGGACGTCGACGGGATCGTCGAGCTGGTCGGTGAGGTCCACGACGGCCGTGTCGAAGACGACGAGCCGCGTGGCGATGGACCGCATGGAGGCCAGGACCGCCCCGAACACGGATGCGTACACCACCGATGCCGCCATCGACCCCGACTGGTCGATACAGAGAACGACTTCCTTCTTCACGGACCGGGACGCCCGTCCGTAACCGATCAGCCGTTCCGGCACGACCGTGCGGTGTTCGGGCAGGTAGTGCTTGAGGTTGGCGGCGATCGTGCGGTTCCAGTCGATGTCATGGTGGCGGGGCCGGGTGACACGGGCGCTGCGGTCCAGAGCGCCGGTGAGCGTGGCCCGGGTGCGTGCGGCGAACCGCTTCTCCAAGTCCTCGACGACCTTGCGGACCACCGCGCGCGCCGTCTCCTTGGTGGCCTCGGGCATGGCCTTGTTCAGCGAGAGCAGCGTGCCGACCAGATGCACGTCCGCCTCGACGGCCTCGAGCATCTCCGGCTCGAGCAGGAGTGTGGACAACCCGAGCCGGTCGATGGCGTCGCGTTGCATGACCTGGACGACCGACGAGGGGAAGTACGTACGGATGTCCCCGAGCCAGCGCGCGACGGAGGGCGCGGACGCCCCGAGCCCCGCCGAACGGTCCCGCCCCTGCCGGGCCTTGTCCCCCTTTCCGTACAACGCGGTCAGCGCCCCGTCCATCGCCGCGTCCCGCCCGGTGAGCCCGTAGCCGGTGCCGTCCGCCGCGTCCGGGCCGAGGACGAGCCGCCAGCGCCGCAGCCGTTCCTCGGCGGCGGTCGTCGGTTCTCCCGTAGCCGTGGCTTCCGTTCGTTCGGTCATGCGCCCGCTCATCACGCCACCCCCACAAGGTCGTCGGCGTCGTTGCCGGCCGGCTCGTCCAGACCGAGCAGCAGACGCACCACCGGAACCACCGCGTCCGCCCGCCCGGTGTCGATGCCGGGGGCGAACCCGGAAACACCCGAGCCGGTGGCCGCTCCGGTCTCCCGCGCGCCCGGTCCCCGCCGCACCAACTCCGTCAGCGTGCGCCGCACTCCCGGCTCGTACGCCGAGAACGTGCGCCGCAGCAGCGGCAGCACGTCCGCGAACGCCTCCGCCGGCACTCCGGTCAACCATGTGTCCACCAGGCCCAGCAGACGCTCGTCGTGCACGAGCAGCAGTCCGCCGCCGGAGCCGCCCCCGACGAAGCCCTCGATCCACGCGGTCGCGTCCGCGGGCGCCGTCCCCGGCGAGAGGACGAGACCCATGAGCCGCGACGCCTCGTCCTGCGACAGCTCTCCGTCGTCCAGCAGCAGTCGCACGGCACGGCCGCGGACGACACCGGCGACGGTCTCCCGTCCGGCGAGCACCCGCAGGACGGAACGCCACCGCCCGCGTATGTCACCCTCCGCCGACGGGATCGTCTCCTGGAGCAGGCCCACCGCCCCGTGCACCGCGTCCACATGGCCCCGCATCTCCTCCGCCGCGTCCGCGTCCAGCGCGGCGCACGCCGGTGGCAACCCGACGAACACACGCTCGGCGAGGCCCGCCGCGACACCGGCCAGCACCCGGGTGTCCGTACCGCGCACATCCCCGTAGCGCAAAGACCGCACCAGTGCGGGCAGGGCCTGGGCGAGGTGCCCGACGTCGGCGTCGAGAGCGGCACGATCGGCGAGCACCCGCATCACCACGGGCAGCGCGTCCGGCAACTCCGCGGGCAGGCACCGCTCGGCGAGCCCGGTGACCTCGGCGAGCGTCCGTGTGGCGACCGCGTCCGCTTCCGCCTTGGCGGTCGCTGCGGCGTGCACGGTCGTGCCCCACACCCCGGCCTCGGCGACCCGCACCGCCAGCTCCGGCTCCCAGCGCAGCCGCCATGTCTCCCGGAACGTCCCCGTACTGCCCCGCGAGGCCACGGGCTCGCCCCAGCCGATCCCGAGCAGCCGGAGCCGGTGGAGCAGCCGGCTGCGCCCCGCGTCGGTCTCCTTGCGCAGGTCGAGTTCCACCTCGCGCTCCGACGGCTCCGGTTTGAGGCGGAGCCGCTTCTGGAGCCGGATCAGGTCCCGCTGCAACGGCACGGCGGGCGCCGAGGCGGGCACCTCCCCCAGCACGTCGCCGACCACAAGCCGGTCGTGCACCAGCGCCAGCGGTATGTCCGAGCCCTCGCACATCACGGCCCGCACGGCGTCGGTCGTCTCCGACAGGCCCGGCAGCGGGCGCCCACGCATTGCGGCGAGCGTCCCGGCGAGCCGCACCGCCTCGATGACGTGCGCGGACGACACCATGCGGCCCTCCTCACGGAGCAGCCGGGCGACCTTGGTCAGCCACCGCTCGACGGGCCGGTCGGGCACGCCGAACAGATGCCCGTACCAGCCGGGGGAGTCGATCCCCGCCCCGTATCCGCCGGCCCGGGACAGCCTCCGATGGGTCCAGGGCACCCAGGTCATGTCCGTCTTCACCTTGGGCAGCCCTTTCAGCACGGCGCGGTCCGCGGCGACGGACGCCCTCGCCCGGAGCGCGGGCACGTGCCACGCCCCGCACACCACGGCCACCGCGCCATCGAACTCGCGCTGAGCGGCTCGCACTTGGAGACGCATGTACGCCTCCCGTACGAGGTCACGCTCGTGCCCTCCGGTGCCGTACGTCTCCCGCAGGGCGGTCATGGCCTCCTCCAGCACGGCGAAGGGTGCGAGGGCGTCGCCCCGGCCGGCGCCCCGGTGCTCGACGACGTCCTCCCACCACCGCTCCGGATCGTCGTATCCGGCGGTCTCGGCCAGCACGGCGAGAGGGTCGACGCGCACGGCGTCACCGGGACCAGGCGACTCCCCGAGCCCCTGCGCCTCCATCGGCGGCTTCGCGCCCCCGGGCCCCTCTCCGGGTGCCCCCGGCTGCGGGTGCGCTGGGACGTCTCCCGGCGGCACCGGCGGGTTCCCCGGCGTGCCGGAATCCGGCGCCGGCCGGGCGGCGGCACCGGAGTCGCCGTCCGCCGACGCCGGGTCCTCCGCCCTGTCCCACGCCAAGGTGTGCGTCGCCGGCAGATCGATGAACCGGGCCGGAACGTCGTGTTCCAGGGCCCAGCGGATCGCCACCCACTCCGGGGAGAACTCCGCCAGCGGCCAGAACGCGAACCGCCCGGGCTCGTCCACGGCGTGCGCGAGCAGCGCCACCGGCGGCCGCATTCCGGCGTCCGCGGCGAGCGGGATCAGGGCGTCCGCCTCCGGTGGCCCCTCGATCAGCACGGCCCGGGGCCTCGCCGTCTCCAACGCGGCCCGCACGGCGCGCGCGGACCCCGGGCCGTGGTGCCGCACCCCGAGCAGCAGCGGCCCCCCGTCCGCCGCTCCGGCCACCGGCCCGCCCGACGGCCTGTCAACGCCTGTCACGCTGTCCCCCTCCCCGGCGGCGCCGCCCCGGGCCGCCCTGCCGCCTCGCTCCCGCGCCGCCACACGCGTCCGTGGCCTCGGCCGCGCCCTCCCCGGTCGGGAAGTTCCATGAGGGCTCGGCTTCGGAGTGGTTCATGCGGTCACCTCCCGGCACGCGCGGTAGAAGTCCGTCCAGCCGTCGCGCTCGCGGACCACCGCCTCGAGGTACTCCTGCCAGATGACCCGGTCGGCGGCGGGATCGCGGACGACGGCGCCGAGAATGCCCGCTGCGACGTCGCTCGCCCGTAGTACGCCGTCGCCGAAATGGGCGGCCAGCGCGAGCCCTCCGGTGACGACGGAGATCGCCTCGGCCGTGGACAGCGTGCCGCTGGGCGACTTGAGCTTCGTGCGGCCGTCCGCCGTGGCGCCGCTCCGCAGCTCGCGGAAGACGGTGACCACACGGCGGATCTCGTCGATGCCGTCGGGCACGGCCGGCAGGTCGAGCGAGCGGCCGATCTGCTCGACCCGGCGGGAGACGATGTCGACCTCGGCGTCGGCGCTCTCCGGAAGGGGCAGCACCACCGTGTTGAAGCGGCGGCGCAGCGCGCTCGACAGGTCGTTGACCCCGCGGTCGCGGTCGTTGGCCGTCGCGATCAGGTTGAAGCCGCGGACGGCCTGCACCTCCTGTCCCAACTCCGGTATCGGCAGGGTCTTCTCGGACAGGATGGTGATCAGCGTGTCCTGTACGTCGGCCGGGATACGGGTCAGCTCCTCGACCCGCGCGATCATGCCTTCCCCCATGGCCCGCATGACGGGGCCGGGCACCAGCGCCTCGCGACTCGGGCCGTGCGCGAGCAGCTGCGCGTAGTTCCAGCCGTAGCGGATCGCCTCCTCCGGGGTGCCTGCCGTGCCCTGGACGAGCAGCGTCGAGACGCCGCTGATGGCCGCCGCCAGGTGCTCGGACACCCAGGTCTTGGCCGTGCCGGGCACCCCGAGAAGGAGCAGGGCGCGGTCGGTGGCGAGCGTGGTGACGGCGACCTCGACGATGCGGCGCGGGCCGACGTACTTTGGTGTGATCACCGTGCCGTCCGGCAGCGTGCCACCGAGGAGGTAGGTGGCCACCGCCCACGGCGAGAGCCGCCAGCGGGCCGGGCGCGGGCGGTCGTCGTGCACGGCCAGCGCGGCGAGTTCACTCGCGAAGGCGGCCTCGGCGTGCGGCCGCAGCGCCTCGGCCGGCGCCGTCACCGCTTCCCTCGCCCCGCCGTCCGCCTGCCCTTCCCCGCTCTGTTGCGCGGGTGTGCGCACGGGCGCGGACGCTCGCCCGTCCGGGCCCGCTCCCCCGCCCCCGTTCGCGGGCGCGGACTCGCTCGGGCCCGGCTGGACGGACATCGGATCAACGGACACACGCATGGCCACTTCCCCCTCGGCGTCGGCCGGTTCGGATCTGTCACCAACCGTGCACCACACCACTGACAACGCGTCGTGAGCTGCGCAAACACCCTCGCGGTGATCGATTGTCAGTGCCGGGACCTACCTTCGACGACATGACTCAGCAGGGGGTGCGCTGGACCGCGGAGCAGGTGCTTGCACTGGCAACTGACGCGGCGTCACGCAAAGCGGGAAGCAAACTCGGCGCGGCCGGGCCGTGGTCGGACGCGGGCAGTTCCGAGGAGGGGACGGTGTGGGGACTGTGCAAGGGCAGCGGCAGCAAGCCGTACCAGACGGTCGTCGACATCGCGGACGCGGCCGGCCCGGCCTACAAGTGCAGTTGCCCGAGCCGCAAGTTCCCGTGCAAGCACGCGCTGGGACTGCTGCTGCTCTGGTCGGGCGGCGACACGACGGTGCCCCGGGGGCAGGCGCCGGACTGGGCGGAGCAGTGGATCGAGGGGCGCCGGCAGCGGGCGCTGGAGAAGCGGCCGACGACCGGGTCGAAAGCGGCCGCGCCCGCTGATCCACAGGCAGCACGGCGCAGGTCGGAGCAGCGGGCGGAGCGGATCACGGCGGGGGCGGCAGAGCTGGAGCAGCGGCTGGCCGATCTGCTGCGGGGTGGCATCGCCGCGGCCGAGCAGGCGGGTTACGGGCTGTGGGAGGAGACGGCCGCCCGGATGGTCGACGCACAGGCCCCGGGACTGGCCGCGCGCGTACGGGAGTTGGGGGCGCTCCCGTCGTCAGGACCGGGCTGGCCGGTGCGGCTGCTGGAGGAGTGCGCGCTGCTGCACTTGCTGGACCGGGGCTGGTTGCGCCGCGAGCGGCTGCCGGACGGCCTCGCGGCGACGGTCCGTTCGAGGGTCGGGCTGCCGGGCTCGCCCGACGGTCCCCCCGCCCGCGACCGCTGGCTGGTCCTGGCGCAGTACGACACCTCGGACGGCCGGCTCACCACACGCCGGATCTGGCTGTACGGATCGGAGTCCGGCCGCACCGCGCTGCTCCTCTCTTATGGGGCGGCCGGGCGCTCGCCGGACTTGGCCCTGCCGATGGGCCTTGCCCTCGACGCGGAGGTGTCCGGGTATCCGGGCGCGGGACAGCTGCGGGCCGCCCTCGGCGAGCAGTTCGCCTCTCCAGCGCCGACGACGGTACGGCCGCCCGGTGTGACCACCGCCACGGCGGCGGCGCGCTATGGAGAGGCCCTGCAGGCCGACCCGTGGCTGGACTCGGTCCCGGTGACGCTGAGCCGGGTCCTACCGACGCCCGTCGAGGAGTCCTGGCAGCTGGCGGACGCGGACGGCGGCACGGCACTGCCGCTCACCCCTTCGGCGAGCGCCCGCCCGGGTCTGTGGCGCATGGTCGCCCTCTCGGGCGGCGCCCCGGTCACGGTCTTCGGCGAGTGCGGCCACCGCGGCTTCACCCCGCTCACCGCCTGGCCGGAGAGCGCGGGAGAGGCGGTCCCACTGTGCTGACGACACCCCGAGCCACGCCGAAACCGACCTGGAAGGGACTGACATGAGTGCGACCCCCGCCCCGCCGGGCACAGCCAGTGCCGTGCCCTGGGAGGAGCTGGTGACCGCGGCACTGCTCGGTACCGACCGGCGCACACCGCAGGGACTGCCGCCGGGCCGTGAGGCGCCTACGGCAGTGCTGGACCTGGCCGCCGTGGAGACGGTGCGCCGCAGGGCAGGTCTGCGGCCGGCACCGGCAGGGCCACCGCCCGAGCCGGCGGCGGCCGATCCACGCCCGCCGCTGCCGCCCGCCGCTGCCCGCAGACTGGCCGTTCTGCTGTCCGACCGCCCCGGGACGGGCGGCAGCGGCCGCCGCGGGTCGGCGCCCGACCTCATGGAGCTGCTGCCGCAGTGGCTGTCCCTGGCCAATGCCCGGGGCTTCGCGCCGCCCCCGGAAGCGCTGCCCGCGCTCCTGGACGCGGCTCGCGGTCGTACGGACCTGCGTCCCGCTGCGCTGGCCTTCGCCGGTCCGCGCGCCCTGTGGCTGGCCCGGCTCAACCCGGACTGGCGCTTCGCACTGCGCTCCACGCCCGGCGGGTCCGAGCCGCCGCCGCAGGAGCGGGACCGCGTCCTAGCCCTGTGGCAGGAGGGCCTGTTCGCGGAGCGGGTCGCGCTGCTCACCGCGCTGCGGGGGCGACAGCCGGCCGCCGCCCGCGAGCTGCTGGCCTCCACCTGGACCACGGAGCGGGCCGAGGACCGTCTGATGTTCCTCGACTCGCTCCGCACGGGGCTGGAGCAGCCGGATGAGCCGTTCCTGGAGCAGGCGCTGTCGGACCGGAGCCGCAATGTGCGGGCGACGGCCGCGGAGTTGCTGTCGGCGCTGCCGAATTCGGCCCTGGCCGGGCGGATGGCGGCGCGGGCGGCGGCCTGCGTGGCGGTCGACCGTACACAGGAGGAGCCCACGATCGTGGTCGAGGCACCGCACGAGTGCGATCCGGGCATGGAACGGGACGGGGTGGTGCCGAAGCCGCCCGCGGGCCGCGGGGAGCGGTCCTGGTGGCTGGGCCAGTTGGTGGAGGCGGCGCCGCTCGGCTCGTGGCCGGCGCGGCTCGGGGGTCGGACGCCGGAGGCGATCGTCGCTCTGCCGGTGGCGGATGACTGGCAGGGCGAACTGCACGCGGCCTGGTGCCGGGCGGCCGTGCGGCAGCGGGACCCCGGCTGGTCCCGGGCGCTGCTCGGTCCGCCCTCGGCACCCGAGGCGGGAGGCCCGGGTGCGGTGTCCCTGGCCGAGCGGGCCAAGTTGCTGTCGACGCTGGGGGCGGCGGAACGGGCCGACTGGGTGGCGGGGTTCATCGCCACCCATGGCCTGTCGGAGGCGTTCCAGCTCCTAGGGGTCTGCGCGGTCCCCTGGGCCGCTCCACTGGGACGGGCGGTCGTGGACGCACTCAACATCGCGCGGGACGCGGGAAGTTACCCGTGGAGCTTCAGCGGTGTGATGGGGCTGGCGGAACGCTGCCTCGACCCTGCGGAGGCGAGCCGGCTCGATGCGCTGACCGCGATACCGGACGAGCCGGCGGACGCGTCGCCCGGGGCGGGGGGCTACTGGGCAGAGGCCTTCCAGCGTCTGACGACGACGCTGCGCCTGCGCGCCACGATGCGGGAGGAACTGGGCGGGGCATGAGATGAGGCACGGGGCGGACGGACAAGTCCGGGACCACCGGAGCCAAGGGCGGACGGACGACTCCGGACCACCGGAGCCAAGGGCGGACGGACGACTCCGGACCACCGGAGCCAAGGGCGGACGGACGACTCCGGGACCACCGGAGCCAAGGGCGCCCGGGCCCTCGCTCGCCGACCCGGAATCACTCGAACGGCGGCACACCTATGGCGGACGCGGTCCCCCGCGGCCGGAGAGACGAAACGGCGCCGCCCGCCCTCCCAGGGCGAAACGGCGCCGTGCGCGGAGCGTTACGCCTCCGCGGGCTGGCGGACGTTCGCCCGCACCCAGTCCACGATCGAGGCGGTCGTCGCCCCGGGCGTGAAGATCTCCGCGACGCCCTTCTCCTTCAGCGGAGGGATGTCCGCCTCGGGGATGATGCCGCCGCCGAAGACGAGAATGTCCTGCGCGTCGCGCTCCTTGAGCAGCTCGATCACCGCGGCGAACAGCGTGTTGTGCGCGCCGGACAGGATCGACAGACCGATCGCGTCGGCGTCCTCCTGGATCGCCGTGTCGACGATCTGCTCGGGAGTCTGGTGGAGGCCGGTGTAGATGACCTCCATACCCGCGTCGCGCAGCGCCCGCGCGATCACCTTGGCTCCGCGATCGTGGCCGTCGAGCCCCGGCTTGGCCACCACCACGCGGATCGGACCGGCTGCCACACCCATCACTGCCTCCATGAAGCGACTACTCCACCCTGTACCGATCTACCGCCCTGCCGCCACATCACCGCACCGGCGGACACGCGGACCGCACGGTCGGCGGTTCCGCACCGGCAAACGGGCGGTTCCGCCCGCCCCTACGGTCCCGCAGAACAGGCGCACAGCACACCTCACGGCACAGGCGCCCCGCGTCGCACCGACCCGGGAAGTGAACGAACGTTATCGCCAGCATCCCGCAACCGGCAGTTTCACGGTGCAGACCGAGGGGGAAATCACACAGTGGGACACATTCGCCGCGCAGGGTCTCCCCTCTCCGCGGCACACGCGCCGCATTCACCGGCGGCTCGCGCGCCGTGCACCGAGGAGACCGTGCGCAAGGAGAGCCGCGACGAGGCGGCCGCATCACCGTATCGCCGGCGGGGCGCCGTGGTGGTGAGGCTCCTCGGCGAATGGATGTGCAAGGGCACGACAGCGGGGAGCCAGACCCGTACGAGGAGGACGGGAACCGCGCCACACACGGACGGCCCAGGTCGCGTCATCGCGACGAAAAGGCGCCCGTCACGTCACCGGCGCCGTACGTGCCGCATCGGCGGCACGGCCGAACCCGCGGCACCGGCCCAGCAGGCCACCGCCACTCGGCTTTCCACAAGGGCTCACGGGGGACAGAGGCGTCCTCGGTGTGCCGACGGGAGGTCGGCCATGATGGTTACCAGGGCAGTGCAGCCCTTGCAGCCGTTGCTTCCGCTGTGCCAGCGCCTGTTCCCGAGCAGACTGGCCGGACTTTCCATAGCCCTCCTGAAGGCGACCGCCCTGGAGCTCGCGATACTCGCCGGGCATCTGCTCCTGTACCCCTCGGGGATCATCCAGGAGCGCCACGCGGAGCCACTGGCGCTCCCCCCGGACACCGCCACGCTGCCGACCAAGGCCAAACCCCCGGTGATCCTCCTCCATGGGTTCATCGACAACCGCTCGGTCTTCGTCCTGCTGCGCCGCAACCTCACCCAGCACGGACGGCAGCACATCGAGTCGCTGAACTACTCTCCGTTGACCTGCGACATCCGGACCGCCGCCCAGCTTCTCGGCCGTCACATCGAGGAGATCTGCGAGCGCACAGGACAGGATCAGGTGGACGTCGTCGGGCACAGCCTGGGCGGACTGATCGCGCGGTACTACGTGCAGCGCCTCGGTGGCGACCTCCACGTCCGCACGCTCGTCACGCTGGGTACGCCGCACTCGGGCACCCGGGTGGCGCCGCTCGCCAACGCACACCCGATCGTCCGCCAGATGCGCCCCGGTTCCGAGCTGATCCAGGAGTTGCGTGAACCGGCCCCCGGCTGCCGCACGCACTTCGTGAGCTTCTGGAGCGACCTCGATCCCCTCATGGATCCGCTGGAGACGGCCTGCGTCGACCACCCGGACCTGCTCGCGCAGAACATACGGGTCAGTGGCATCGGCCATCTCGCCCTGCCTGTGCACCCCACGGTCGCGGCCGGGATACGGCAGGCACTGGACCTCGAGCAGCCGGGAAGGGCCGCGGCCCCCACCGGCGGCCTCACGGTGGCGTAGCCCTCGGGCGCCGCCGCTGTCCACGGCGGTCGGCACGATCCGGTCCTCCCCCGGCCGGAACACAGCCCTCAACCGCGCCTGGCACAGCCGCGATACAGCTGTCGGACAACTCCCGGACACCCTCACACCCTCGAACATTCATCGAACGAAGAGCCAAAGCCTTGCCTTTAGCCGCCGAAACACGGCCGAATGCCCGTTTCCTGCCGGAGGGAAACCTGCAGAAGATTGTCGCGCCCGCATACCGCCGGGTACAGTCACCGCACTGCTCTGCCAGCCCCTGCTGTCGAGGCGAAAGAGAAGTTGGTGAACGACCGTCACCCGTCGGGGACCGCAACTCCCCCGGCTCCTGCCTCCGATGCCTCCTCGGCGCACTATGCGTCGTACGGCGGGCAGGGCGGCCAGTACGGTGACTTCACCACGTACGCCGACACCACCGCGGCCGCCTACGGCGCCGGTGGCCACGCGACCGCGAGCTTCGCGACCGACCCGCTCTTCGGTGACCTCCCGGGCGGCGGCTCGACCGGTTCCTACGACGCCACTCAGTGGTCCGCCGACGCCCACACGCGCCTCGACACCGGCACGCACCAGACGGCGCACTACGACGGGTACGCCGCCCAGCACTACGTCGCGTACGACACCGGCGCCCATGACACATCGGCCTGGGCGGCCGGCTACCAGCACCTCGCCGGAATCCCCGCGCAGGCCGCGCCCGCCGACGGCACCGGCCAGTGGGACGCCCACGCCTGGCTCGAGGGCGGCCGGCAGGCGGACCCGACCCAGCAGTGGGAATGGGGCACGCAGTCCTACGACACGGGTGCCTACGACGCCACGCAGTGGAACTCGGGCGCCACCACCGAGCATGAGGCGCACTACCAGCAGACCGAGGCGGCGGCCGCGACGGCCACCTTCGAGCACGTGGTCCCGGAGTCCTTCGACCACGAGGCGACCTCGACGTTCGACCACGCCGAGCCGTTCGACCAGCAGGCCATCGCGACCTTCGAAGCGGCCGAGTCCTTCGACGACTTCCCGTACGAGGACACAACCGCCGACGACCAGGGACCGGCGGACGACGCACCCGATGACGCCCCGTTGCTCGAAGAGCAGGAGGAGTTCGCGCCGGTCCCCGGACCGCGTGCCGCCTCCCGCGGCGCGAACCGGTCCCGGCGCCGTCCCCCCGCGAGGCGTTCCGCACTGCTGACGGTCGCCGTACCGTCGGTGTGCGTGATGGGGGTCGCCGGGATCGCCGCGGCGTCCGTCGGCACCGGCGGAGAGGACACCGGCACGACGAGCGCCTCCGCCGCCACTCCGGTGAAACCGTCCGCCGCCAACATCAAACTGGACTCGCAGCTCCAGAGCCTCTCCGCGGGCGCGAACGACTTCGCCGACCGGGCGAGCCGTACCCAGGAGCGCATCGACCTCAAGGCCCAGCAGGCGGCCGAGCTGAAGAAGGCGGCGGCGGAGGCGGCGCTCAAGGAGCGGCTGCGTCCGAAGTTCGTCCTGCCGGTCCTGCGGAAGGGGCTCAGCGCCTACTTCGGGCAGGCCGGTATCAACTGGATGTCCGTGCACACCGGTATCGACTTCCCGGTCTCGTACGGCACGACGGTGATGGCCGCGACCGACGGCACGGTCCGCACGCAGTGGAACAGCGCGTACGGCAACATGATGATCGTGACCGCGAAGGACGGTACGGAGACGTGGTACTGCCACCTCTCCAGCTACCGGGTCGCGAGCGGGACGACCGTGAAGGCCGGTGACCCGATCGCATACTCCGGCAACTCGGGCAACTCCACCGGCCCACACCTGCACTTCGAGGTGCGGCCGGGCGGGGGCGCCGCGGTAGACCCGCTGCCGTGGCTGCGCAGCCACGGGCTGGACCCGACCTGACCCGCTCCCCCGCCGGGCCCCCGCCGGTCGGCGAGGGCTCCCTCTTCGGACCCGCGGACTAGAGCTTCTCCACCGGCGCATACCGCAGCAGCAGCCGCTTCGGCTTGGTCTCCCCGAAGTCGATCGTCGCCTCCGCGTTGGCGCCCGTGCCCTTCACCCCGACGACCGTGCCCAGGCCGAACTGGTCGTGGGTGACACGGTCTCCCACCGCCAGGGAGACGACCGGCCTCTCCGTCGCACCGCCCCGCCTGGTGGCGAACCCGGACGCGCCCGCGGCCGAGGACCGCGACCGGGAGGACGACAGCGAGGCCGCCACACCCGAGAGCGGACCCGTCGGCACGGAGGCGGAGATGGCACCCTTCCGCTTCCAGTCCACGTGCTGGTCCGGGATCTCCTCCAGGAAGCGCGAGGGCGGGTTGTACGAGGGCTGGCCCCAGGCGCTGCGCATCGCCGACCGCGTGAGGTACAGCCGCTCCCGGGCACGGGTGATGCCGACGTACGCCAGGCGCCGCTCCTCCTCCAGCTCCTTGGTCTGGCCGAGCGCGCGCATGTGCGGGAAGACGCCGTCCTCCATGCCGGTCAGGAAGACCACGGGGAACTCGAGGCCCTTCGCGGTGTGCAGGGTCATCAGCGTGATGACCCCGCCGCCCTCTTCCTCGTCGGGGATCTGGTCGGAGTCGGCGACCAAGGCGACCTGCTCCAGGAAGTCGGCCAGCGTGCCGCCCGGTGCGGCGGCCCCGGCGGCGCCCTCGCCGCTCTCCTGCTCGAACTCCAGGGCCACGGCGGCGAGTTCCTGGAGGTTCTCGATGCGGGTCTCGTCCTGTGGGTCCGTCGAGGCCTGCAACTCCGCCAGATAGCCGGTGCGTTCGAGGACGGCTTCCAGGACGGTGGCCGGTCCCGCGCCGGACTCCACGATCGTCCGCAGGTCCTCCATCAGCGCGTTGAACCGCTTGACCGCGTTGGTCGAGCGGGCCGCCATGCCGTATGCCTCGTCCACCCGGCGCAGCGCCTGCGGGAAGCTGATCTTCTCCCGCTGGGCCAGGGCGTCGATCATCGCCTCGGCACGGTCGCCGATCCCCCGCTTCGGCACGTTCAGGATCCGCCGCAGCGGCACGGAGTCCTCCGGGTTCGCCAGCACCCGCAGGTACGCCAGGACGTCCCGGACCTCCTTGCGCTCGTAGAAGCGGACGCCGCCGACGACCTTGTAGGGCAGGCCGACGCGGATGAAGATCTCTTCGAAGACACGGGACTGGGCGTTCGTGCGGTAGAAGACGGCGACGTCGCCCGCCTTCGCCTCGCCCGTGTCGGTGAGGCGGTCTATCTCCTCGGCGACGAACTGGGCCTCGTCGTGCTCGGTGTCGGCGACGTAGCCGGTGATCCGCGCGCCGGCGCCCGCGTTGGTCCACAGGTTCTTCGGGCGGCGGGACTCGTTGCGCTCGATGACCGCGTTGGCGGCGCTCAGGATCGTCTGCGTGGAGCGGTAGTTCTGCTCCAGCAGGATCGTGGTGGCGTCCGGGTAGTCCTCCTCGAACTGGAGGATGTTGCGGATGGTCGCGCCGCGGAAGGCGTAGATCGACTGGTCGGCGTCACCGACGACGCACAGTTCGGCCGGCTGCAACTCGTCCTCGCCGGGGGGTACGTCCACGGGGTGCTCACGGGTGCCGACAAGCTCCCGGACGAGGGCGTACTGGGCGTGGTTGGTGTCCTGGTACTCGTCCACGAGGACGTGACGGAAGCGGCGGCGGTAGTGCTCGGCGACGTCCGGGAAGGCGCGCAGCAGGTTCACCGTCGTCATGATCAGGTCGTCGAAGTCGAGCGCGTTCGCCTCGCGGAGCCTGGACTGGTAGAGCGCGTACGCCTGGGCGAGGGTCTTCTCGAATCCGTCGGCGGCCTGCGCGGCGAAGTCCTCTTCGTCGATCAACTCGTTCTTCAGGTTGGAGATCTTCGCGCTGAAGGACTTCGGCGGGTATCGCTTGGGGTCGAGGTCCAGGTCGCGGCAGACGAGCGCCATCAGCCGCTTGCTGTCGGCCGCGTCGTAGATCGAGAAGGAGGATGTGAAGCCGAGTTTCTTGCTCTCCCGGCGCAGGATGCGGACGCACGCGCTGTGGAAGGTCATCACCCACATCGCGTTCGCGCGCGGGCCGACGAGGTGCTCGACGCGCTCCTTCATCTCGCCCGCGGCCTTGTTGGTGAAGGTGATCGCGAGGATCTGCCCAGGGTGGACGCCGCGCTCGGCCAGCAGATGGGCGATGCGGTGCGTCAGCACACGGGTCTTGCCCGAGCCGGCGCCGGCCACGATGAGCAGGGGGGAGCCGGCGTGCACAACGGCCGCGCGCTGGTTCTCGTTGAGCCCCTGGAGCAGTGCCTGGGGGTCGATGACCGGGCGGGGCGCGCCGTCCCTGTAGTACGCCTCACGGTCCGGGGGTACGTCGAAACGCCCGCCGAACAGATCGTCCGGAACCGGTTCCGGAGCGTGATCGTCCTCGGGCGGCGGGGGCTGCTCCTCAGCGGCCGGGGTGGCCTTGAGGTCCGCCAGGAAGCTGTCGTCAAAGAGGCTGCTCATCGCTCTCCGAGTCTAGGCCGCCCCACCGACAACCGGCCGCCGCCCGGGAAACACACCGACCGGCCTGGGCTCTGCGATGGATGATCTTCCGAAACCGACCACAAGGACTCCGTCACCTTCCGGGATCGATCGGTCACCAGCGGAAACGGATCGCATGGGGCCGACATGCCTGCCCAGGACCCCGCTCGAGCCCGTGCGGACAGGAAGACGACACCCCTCCGACAGCCGCGACAGGAACGAGTCAACTCATCACAGAACTGCCCATATTGACCACGGGCCGACGGATTCATGAGCCAGGTCACGAAAATGTATCGGGCATATCGAACATCAACCTTCACACAGACCACATCAGTTGGCTACCGTTCCCGGCGGGCCGTACGACCCCCACCGGCGAAGGTCGCCGGGTCGCGCGGCTTCCGCCGAGTCCGGTGCGCCCTCGTGGCAGCCGGAGCCGGGGACCCACCCGATCCTGGGGTGAATCGGCCGACCGCCTTTCGGGGCAAGGCCGTAGGGCACGCCTTCCGAACCACCCGCCCGAACCCGACAGCTAACTCGGTAGGCGGAGTACGGAAGGAGTCGCCTCCCATGGCGCCGCACCGCAAGGCCCGCCCCTCAGGCACGCGCATCGCAGGCATACGGACCCCCGCCCTCGCGACGGCGGCCCTCACCTCCGTGGCCCTGCTCTCCCAGACGGCCAACGCCGCGCCCTCCACCGATGGCAAGCCGAGCATCGAAGAGGTCGAGAAAAAGGTCGACGACCTCTACCGCCAGGCCGAGTCGGCGACCGAAAAGTACAACGCCGCCAAGGAGAAGACGGCCAGCCAACGCAAGCGCGTCGACACGCTCCTGGACGACGTCGCCAGACGCACACAGAGTCTCAACGAGGCTCGGGACAAGCTGGGTTCGTTCGCCGCCGCGCAGTACCGCACCGGGGCGGCGGCCCCCGACACGGCCACGCTCCTGCTCGCCGACTCGCCCCAGGACTACTTCGACCAGACCCAGTTGATGGGCCGGCTCACCAGTCGCCAGAAGCAGGCGGTCGACGAGTACACCACCGACCAGGCCGCGACGATGGACAAGCGGCGCGAGGCCACCCAGAGCCTGCAGACGCTCACGGAGTCGCAGCAGACCCTCAGGTCGAGCAAGACGACCATCCAGACGAAGCTCGCCGCCGCACGGAACCTGCTGTCGGATCTGACCGCCGAGGAGAAGGCGCGGCTCGCCGCGATCGAGCAGAAGAAGCAGGAAGAGGCTCAGCGCCAGGCGGAAGAGCTGGCACGGCAGCAGGCGGCGCAGCGAGAGGCCGCGCAGCGCCAGGCGGCTCAGCAGAAGGCGCAGTCGAGCACGCCGAGCACTACGACCGGTTCGACGGACACGTCCGCCACGGGCTCCTCGAACGCGACGAAGGCGGACCAGGTCCTGGCGTTCGCCCGGGCCCAGATCGGCAAGCCCTACGCGTGGGGCGCCACCGGACCGGACTCGTACGACTGCTCGGGGCTGACCCAGGCCGCTTGGAAGGCCGCCGGGGCGACGCTCCCGCGCACCACGTACGACCAGGTGAACGCCGGCACGACGGTCTCGCTCACCGACGCCCAGCCCGGTGACCTGATCTTCTTCTACGACGACATCAGCCACGTCGGCATCTACATCGGCAACGGCATGATGATCCACGCCCCGAAGCCCGGCGCATACGTCCGCGAGGAGTCGGTCTACTACGGCGGCGCTTCGATCATCCACAGCGTGGTGCGGCCCGGCTGAGGCCGGTTTCCCTTTCCGGTACGGGGCACGCGCGCGTGGGGTTGTTTTCGGCCTCCCGCGCGCGTGCCCCGTACGCATCGCGCGTGTGCGTCCCTAGCATCAGGCGCATGTCAGGCACCTCCGAGCTCCGCACCTGGTGGACACAGCGTCCGCCCGCCACCGGGGCCGCCGTGATGGCGACCGGCATCCTGTCGGTCGGGCTGCATCTGACCGGGTACGGGGTCCTCTCCCGTATCGCCCTCGCCCTGACGGCCGCCGCCTGGCTGGGGCTCGTCGTCGACGTCGGCGTACGGGTGCTGTGGGAGCGCGACCGGTGGGCTCGGCAGGCTCTCACGGCGACCGCACTCGCCCCTGTCGCGGCGACCGCCACGCTGGGCACGGGAGTGTCCATGCAGGGCGGGCAGCCGCTCGCCGAGGCGCTTCTCGCGCTGGCCTTCGCGCTGTGGGTGGGCTTGCTCCTCCCGGTCGCACTGCGCTGGGAGCGGCCTATGCCCGGGGCCGTGTTCCTCGGGTGCGTGGCCACGCAGGGGGTCGCCGTGCTCGCGGCGATGCTCGGGGCCACGGTGGGGACCGCATGGCTCGTGCACACGGCGCTGGTGCTCTTCTGGCTCGGGCTGGTGTTCTACCTGATCGGGCTGCGGTGCTTCGACCTGCGGCAGACGGCGACCGGTGCCGGAGACCACTGGATCGCGGGCGGCGCGCTCGCCATTTCCGCGCTGGCCGGGTCCCGGCTCGTGGCAGCCGGGCACAGCGGGCGCTACCTCTGGAGCAACGACGACAAGGGCGTCCTGCGGGAAGTCACGCTCGCCCTCCTCGTCCTCGCCCTCGTCTTCTACTGCGTGCTGGCGGCGGCCGAGCTGCTCCGGCCGCGGCTGCGCTATGACACGCGGCGCTGGTCGACGGTCTTCCCGTTGGGGATGACAGCGGTGGCGAGCCTGTCGGTCGCCACCACCCGCGGGGTGTCCTGGCTGCGCGGCCTCGGTGAGGTCCTGCTGTGGATCGCGGTGGCCGCCTGGTGCGTGGTCCTCGCCATGGCGGTCTCGTCGGTCCTGGGAGGCCTCAGGTCCAGAGCACCGCGATGAAGATGTTCGCGGTGGTCAGCGCACCGACGAGGGCGAAGGGACCCTTGTCGATCTTCTCCTCGTCCCGCTTCACGTAGACCAGGCCGAGAATCACGATCAGCAGGGCCAGTTTGACACCGATCTTGAACGTGTTGACCGAGTGGTGGTCCGCCTGGTTGAGGCCGACCAGGACGACTCCGGTGACCAGCATGGTCAGCGCGCCGTGGAGCATGCCGGGCACGAAGCGGGCGGTGCCCCGGCCCATCGCCTTCATCTGGGTGAGGAAGCCGCCGAGGAGCGCGGCGATGCCAACGATGTGCAGGCCGACGAAGAGATGGATGAGTACGTCCATGGGGCGGAGCCTAATCAGGGGTGCGCAGGTCCCCTGACACCGGCCCCGCGGATGTCAGGCCGCTCACACGGCCCCTGGATCCGCATATATGCCCCCCATAGCACTCCATCGACTCTCCCGCTCTCGGAACCGCCGCATCGGTCATCGCAGAGCGTGATGTCGACCCAGTCATGTCGGGATAACGCTCACATACGGTCACCGTCAGTCCAGTCGGGTCACTTCCGTACTTTGCGTCACAAGACGGTCACAGTGAGGTTTAACGTCCTCCACCAGGTGACCGGCTCCCCACCGCCGCCCGGGCCAGGGGCGGCCGTCGGACACCACCGCCGAGAAGTCCGGCGGCGGCCCGTTCCCCCTGTGCGGGCCGCCGCCGGCCCCCCCGACCCCCCGGCGGTGGGGCGGGGGGGGGGGAGGGGGAGGGTGGGTGTTGGGGAGGGGTG